>NZ_JBBDQW010000065.1:50712-95098 GCF_040905785.1 Tistlia sp. | reverse complement strand
CTGTCCGCCGATAACCCACGTGACGACCCCTTCCAGTATGAGAAATCCAGGCTAAGGCAGCCGCACGAGGAAGATCTCCTCGAACAGGTAGGTAACGGCGAGCGCGGTCAGAGCCGCCAGGACCGCGGCGACGGCCAGGCCGCGCAGGCGCTGCGCGCGGCCGCTCCCGGCCCGCCACTCGAATGCCAGGATGAAGAGGAAGACAAAGAGGGCCGTCGCCAGCCAGAAGGGCAGGCGCCCGACCAGCCCGCCGGCGTAGCCGACGGTCAGCAGCAGCGCCAGGCCGACCCGGCGGACCGACGAGCCGCGCTCGCCCGGCTCGGCCGGCGCGGCGGCGTCCTTGCCGGCCGAGAGCCGCCAGCCGCCGGCGGCGAGCGAGCGGGCCAGCAGCACGGCCGCAAGCAGCACGATGACCGCGCCGAGCAGGCCCGGCGTCAGGCCGGGGGCGGTCATGGGGTGGACGCCGAGGTGCCCGAACCGCGGCATGCGCCAGGACTCGACGACGGTCGCGAGGCCGAGGGCGAGCAGCAGCAGCGAGAAGAGGAAGTCGGCGCGCGGCATCAAGGCGATCCGGAACGGCTCCCCATGAAAGTGTCTCGGACGGCGGGGGAGCGGGCGGCCGATGCCCTCCGCTCTCCCGCCGGACTCGAGCCCGAGGCGTCCCGAAGCGGCTAGGGCTTCGGGATGTTCATTTCGTCGGGCGACATCGTCGCCCGGCCGGCCTCGTGGAAGCTCCAGGCGTCGGCCTGAATCTCCGGCCAGACCTGCGCGTCGGCGGCTTCGCCGTAGGCCGGCGTGAAGAGCGCGCCGCGGTTCAGCGCGTAGGACTTCAGCTCCGGGGAGTTCGGGATCACCGTCTCCCAGATCTCGTTCATGGTCTCGATGACCTCGGGCGGCGTGCCCTCCTTGGGGATGAAGATGCCGAAGGAGGTCGCGAGCTGCGGCAGCTTCTCCGACAGGAAGTCGGTGATCGGCGGCACCGTGCCGTAGCCCTCGATCTCGAGTGGCGTGTCGGCGAGCACGGCGAGCGGCCGCAGGCGCTTGCCGCGCACCATCTCCGACTGCTCCGAGGCGAGCTGCGTGGTGACCTCGGCCTCGCCCGACACGGTGGCGATGATCGCCGGGTTGCCGCCGTCGTAGCTGACGTGGCGGTAGTTGAGGCCGGTCGCCGCCTTCAGCGCCTCGATCGCGGCGTGGCCGGAGGAGCCGGCGCCGGCCGTCGCGACCGGCACTTCCTTGTCCTTCATGGCCGCCAGCAGGTCGTCCATGGTCTCGTAGGGCGTGTCGGGATTGACGCTGACCATCGGCACGTTGGTGACCGTGGTGTAGAGATGCCAGTCCTCGACCCAGGTGTCCCACATGCCGAGCAGCTTGTAGGTGCCGAGCTGCTTGGGCGCGCCGGCCGCCCAGGTGTAGCCGTCGCGCTCGGCCTCCCAGACGTTCTTCTTGCCGATCGAGCCTGACGCGCCGGGCGTGTTGACGACCACGACCTTCTGGCCGAGCGCCTCCTCCAGCACCCCGGCGGTAACCCGGCTGACCTGGTCGGTGGCGCCGCCCGCGCCCCAGGGCACGACGATGGTGATCGGGCGGTCGGGCTTCCAGGCGTAGTCCTGGGCCGCCGCGGTGCCGGCCAGCGCCACCAGGGTGCCGGAGACGGCGAGCGTAGCGAGAGTCCGCAACATGCTTTCTGTCCTCCCTCCTGTCGGCCGCGGCATTCGGGTCCGCGGCGCTTTGTCCCGGCCGCGCGAGGCTCGCGCCGCCGGATCTCCCGACGGCGGCTCAGGCGAGGCCCTGGACCGCCATGACCTCGCGCATCCGCCGGGCGGCCAGCTCGGGGTCGCGCAGCACGCGCGCCTTGTCGGCAAGGCGCAGCAGCTCGGCGAGATGCAGCAGCGAGCGGGCGCTCTGCTGGCCGCCGACCATGACGAAGTGATCCTGGAAGCCGTTGAGGTAGGCCAGGAAGACGACGCCGGTCTTGTAGAAGCGGGTCGGCGCCCGGAAGACGTGGCGGCTGAGCGCCACCGTCGGCTCCAGGATCTCGAAGAAGGCCTTGTCCTCGCCGCGCGCGAGCGCGCCGAGCGCGGCCGAGGCGGCCGGCGCGATCGGGTCGAAGATGCCGAGCAGGGCGTCCGAATGGCCCTGCTCGTCGCCGTGGATCAGCTCGGCGTAGTTGAAGTCGTCGCCGGTGTACATGCGCACGCCCGCCGGCAGGCGGCGGCGCATGGCGATCTCCTTGTCCTTGGACAGCAGCGAGATCTTCACGCCGTCGATCTTGTCGGCGTTGTCCTGCAGCACCGACAGGCAGGTGTCCATCGCGGCCAGGTGGTCGCCCGAGCCCCAGTAGCCCTCCAGCGCCGGGTCGAACATCTCGCCGAGCCAGTGGATGATCACCGGCCGGCTGACCTGCGACAGGATGTGGCCGTAGACCTTCTGGTAGTCCTCCGGCCCCCGGGCTGCTTTGGCGAGCGCGCGGCTGGCCATCAGGATGACGCGACCGCCGAGTCCCTCGACCGTCGAGACCTGCTCCTCGTAGGCGGCGACGACCTGGTCCAGGGTGACCCCGGGGCCGGCCTCGAGGTGGTCGGTGCCGGCGCCGCTGGCGATCACCGGGTCGTCGCCGCGCGCCCTGGCCCGCTCGAGCGCGCGGGCGATCAGCTCCTTGGCCTGGGGCCAGCCCAGGCCCATGCCGCGCTGCGCCGTGTCCATCGCCTCGGCGACGCCCAGGCCGAGGTCCCAGAGCGCCTCGCGGTAGGCCAGGGTGCGGTCCCAGTCGATCGCCGGCTCGACCCAGGGGTCCTGCTCGGCGAGCGGGTCGGCGACGACGTGGGCGGCAGCGATGGCGACCCGGTTGAAGGGGCCGCGGGCCTCGCCCCCGGCCGTCCAGTAGGGCGAGGGCTCGCCGAGCCGGTAGCGCTCGAGGCGGCGGTCGGCGGTCGGCAGCGCGATCTCGACCAAGAGCTCAGACCTCCAGGTCGGGCACGTCGAGCCAGCGCCGCTCGGCCCAGCTCTTCAGGCCCAGCTCGGCGAGCTGCACGCCGCGCGCGCCGGCGGTCAGGTCGAACTTCCAGGGTGCGTCCTCGGCGAGGTGGCGGATGAAGTCCTCCCACTGCAGCTTGAAGCCGTTCTCGTAGAGCTGGTTGTCGGGCACGTCCTCCCAGGCGTCGTAGAGGTCGATGGTCTGGGGCACGTCCGGGTTCCACACCGGCTTGGGCGTGTTGACCCGGTGCTGGGTGACGCAGGAGGTCAGGCCGGCGACGGCCGAGCCGTGGGTGCCGTCGACCTGGAAGGTCACCAGGTCGTCGCGCCGCGGCCGCACGCACCAGGAGGAGTTGATGTGGGCGACGATGCCGCCCTCGATCTCGAAGGTCGCGTAGGCGGCGTCGTCGGCGTCGGCCCGGTAGGGCTCGCCCTGCTCGTCGACCCGCTCCGGGATGTGGACGGCGCCCAGGCAGGTCAGCGCGCGCACCGGCCCGAACAGGTTGTCGAGCACGTAGCGCCAGTGGCAGAGCATGTCGAGGATGATGCCGCCGCCGTCGGCCTTGCGGTAGTTCCAGCTCGGCCGCTGCGCCGGCATGCCCCAGTCGCCCTCGAACACCCAGTAGCCGAACTCGCCGCGCACCGACAGGATCCGGCCGAAGTAGCCGGAATCGATCAGGAGCTTCAGCTTGCGCAGGCCCGGCAGGTAGAGCTTGTCCTGGACGACGCCGTGCTTGAGGCCCGAGGCCTTGGCCTTGCGCGCGAGCTCGAGCGCGACCTCCAGGGTGTCGGCGACCGGCTTCTCGCAGTAGACGTGCTTGCCGGCGTCGAGCGCGCGGCCGACCAGCTCGGCGCGCAGCTGCGTCGTCGCGGCGTCGAAGAAGAGCTCGTCCTCGGGGTCGGCCAGGGCGGCGTCGAGGTCGCTCGTCCAGCGCTCGATGCCGTGCCGCTTGGCCAGGGCCTCGACCTTGGCGGCATTGCGGCCGACCAGGATCGGGTCGGGCAGGACCCGGTCGCCGTTGGCCAGCAGGACGCCGCCGGCTTCGCGGATCGCGACGATCGAGCGGACCAGGTGCTGGTTGTAGCCCATGCGTCCGGTGATGCCGTTCATGATGAGGCCGAGGCGGCGGGTTGCCATAGACGCTGTCACTCCATGCCGAGACGCTGGTAGAGGCGGCGCGCGTAGACGCCGAAGGCCTCCGTGGACTTGACGTCGAGCTTGCGCGGGTAGGGCAGCTCGACCTCGAAGTAGTCGGCCATGCGGGCCGGGCCGGCGGTCAGCACGGCGCAGTGGGTCGACAGGAAGATCGCTTCCTGGATCGAGTGGGTGACGAAGACGATGGTCTTGCCGCTCTGCGACCAGATGCGCAGCAGCTCCAGGTTCATCTTCTCCCGGGTCAGCGCGTCGAGCGCGCCGAAGGGCTCGTCCATCAGCACCAGCTTGGGGTCGTGGACCAGGGCGCGGGCGATCGCCGCGCGCTGCTGCATGCCGCCGGACAGCTCGTAGGGATACTTGTCGGCGGCATCGGTCAGGCCGACCATTTCCAGCAGGTCGCGGGCCCGCTCGCGCGCCGCCTTCATCGGCAGGCCGAGGATTTCGGCCGGCAGCAGCACGTTCTCCAGGATCCGGCGCCACTTCAGCAACAGCGCCTGCTGGAACACCATGCCGATGTCGCGGCCCGGCACCAGGCGGTCCTCGGCGCCGATCCGCACCTCGCCGCCGTCGTGCTCGTGCAGGCCGGCCAGGATCTTCAGGACGGTCGTCTTGCCGCAGCCCGACGGCCCGACCAGCGAGACCAGCTCGCCCTCCGAGACCGTCATGGTGACGTCGGAGACGGCGAGGAACTCCTCGCTGCCGCTGCGATAGACCTTGCGGACGTTGTCGAGCTGGATGAAGGGCGCACCGGAGGCCGGCGCGCCGCCGCGCGGCTTCCCCGCTCCCTCTGTCGCTAGCGAGCCGATGGTCGTCCTCCCTGGTTGCGAACGGCGTCTTGCTGCGCCCTGCGGCCGCGGCGCCGGCTTAGTAACCGACTGGTTACAAGTCGATCACAAGGCGCCGGGGGCGTCAAGCCGGCTCGGGCCGCGCCGCTCATGCCAGCCAGCGCTCGAGGTTGGCGGCGACGAAGGCGTCGTCGGCGAGGTCGCCGTGGCGGGCGTAGATGTCGTCGATGCGCTCGGCCTGTCCCGGCCCGAGCGCCTCGTCGGGGTCGAGGCACCAGGTGCCCGCCAGCAGGCCCTGGCGGCGCAGGATCTCGTGGACGCCGCAGATCACCCCGGCGAAGTCGTTGGCGACGTCGAAGACCGCCGCGTTGCACTCCGTGACCCGCGCGTCGAGCGCCAGCAGCTCCGGCTCGATCGAGCCGGCGGCGACCGCCGCGCGGCAGCGGCGGTGGATCTCCACCGCCGAGGAAGTCCAGACGCACCAGTGGCCGAGCAGGCCGCCGACGATGCGCAGCTCGCTCTCGCCGCCGCGGTTGTCGCGCACCGGGAAGGGCGTCAGCAGGTCGGCGACGATGTGGTCGTCGTTGCCGGTGTAGAGCGCGACGCGCCCGGCGGCCCCGGCCTCGGCGACGCCGCGGATCACGTCGAGGGTCTGGTAGCGGTTGAAGGGCGCCATCTTGATGCCGACGACGTTGTCGATGGCGGCGAAGCCGCGCCAGAACTCGACCGGCAGGCGCACGCCCCCGACCGCGGTCTGCAGGTAGAAGCCGAACAGCGGGATGCGCTCGGCGACGGCCTGGCAGTGCGCCAGCATCTCGGCCGTGCTCGCGCCCTCGAAGGCGGCCAGCGACAGCAGGCCGGCGTGGTAGCCCAGGCCGGCGGCGATCTCGGCCTCGCGACAGGCCTGCTCGGTGCGGCCGGCGAGGCCGGCGACCATTGCCACCGGGCGGTCGGTCCAGGCGGCGGCGGTCTCGGCGGCGAGCGCGAGCACCGGCTCGTAGAGGCCGACCTCGCGGATCGCGAACTGCGTCGTGTGGACGCCGACCGCCAGGCCGCCGGCGCCGGCGTCGAGGTAGTAGCGGGTCAGCGCGCGCTGCCGCCGCTCGTCGAGGCGCCGCTCGGCGTCGAGCGCGAGCGGATGAGCCGGTATCACCGTGCCCGCGGCGATCAGCCGGGCCACCTCCTCGGGAATCTCGTCGCGGCGGCGCGCCATGGTCAGGCCTCCTTGCGGTCGGTGTCGGGGCGCAGGGTGTCGGGGCGCAGGTAGCCCAGGATCACCTCGACGATGTGCTCGCCGCGCTCCTCGAGCGCCGCGGCGGCGCGCAGGTCGCGGCCGAAGATCGTCGAGAGCGTGTGGGCGTTCGAGAGATAGAAGAACCCGAGGCTGGCGATCGAGATGTAGAGGTGCACGGGATCGACACCGGCGCGGAACACGCCCGCCGCCACGCCGCGGCGCAGCAGCGCGTCCAGCGTGTCGACCAGCGGCGAGTGCAGCGCGCGGATGTTCTCGGAGCGGCGCAGGTGCTGCGCCTCGTAGAGGTTCTCGGTGTTGAGCAGGCTGATGAAGGCGGGGTTGTCGAGGTAGTAGCGCCAGGTGAAGAGCACCAGGCGGCGCATCGCCTCCAGCGGCTCCAGGTCGGTCAGGCTGAGGCGCCGCTCGGAGCTGCGGATGTCGGCGTAGGCCTCCTCCAGCACGACCAGGAACAGGTCCTGCTTGTTGCCGTAGTAGTGGTAGAGCATGCGCTTGTTGATGCCGGCGCGCTCGGCGACGGCGTTGACGCTGGCGCCGCCGTAGCCGTGGGCGGCGAACTCGGCGGTCGCGGCGGCCAGGATCGCCCGGCGTGTCCGCTCGGGATCGCGGGTCACGACGTTGCGCTCCGGCTCGCCCTTGGCGGCCCGCGCTTCGCGGCTGATGATGCCGGCCATCGCGGCTTCCGTCGCTCCCTCGTTGACAAGGCCGTGCCGAGGCACTGACAATCAAATAACCAGCTGGTTACTTCCGCGTCCAGCCTGTTTCGCCGGCAAGTTTCGCGCCTGTCGACAACGAAAACCCGGGATCCATCCGGCGGCGTGGCCCGCACCGGCTCGGACCCCGCCGAACTGGGAGGATGCCAATGAGAATCGAACGCTCTCTCGCGGTCGCGCTGCTCGGCGCCGCCGGCCTTCTGCTCGCCGCGCCCGCGCCGGCCAGGGCCGCCGACACGGTCGAGGCCTCGCTGATCCTGAACTGGATCGCCGGCGGCGACCACGCGCCCTACTACTACGCCAAGCAGGAGGGGTGGTACGAGGCCGCCGGCCTCGACCTCGACATCGAGCAGGGCAAGGGCTCGCAGCTCGCCGCCCAGCGCGTCGGCATCGGCTCCAACGAGCTCGGCCTCGCCGACATGGGCGTGGTGCTGATCGCCAAGGGCGAGGGCGCCGAGGTCGTCGCCATCATGAACGTCTACGCCAACACGCCGCAGGGCTTCTACTGGCTGAAGTCGTCGGGCATCGAGGGGCCGAAGGACTTCCCCGGCAAGAAGATCGGCAACCCGCCGGGCGACGCCGCCCGCGCGATGTTCCCGGCCTTCGCCCAAGCCGTCGGCATCGAGGCGGACTCGGTCCAGTGGATCAACGTCCAGGCCAACGCCAAGCTTTCGGCGCTCAAGGCGGGCTCGATCGACGTCACCACCTCCTTCTACAACATCCACCACATCTTCCAGGCCCAGCTCGGCGACGACATGGGCTTCGTCTCCTGGGCCGAGGTCGGCGTGAACCCCTACGGCAACTCGCTGATCGCCAACGCCGAGTTCCTGGAGGAGAACCCCGAGGCGGTGCGCGCCTTCGTCGAGGTCACCCAGAAGGCCTTCGCGCACTGCGTCGAGGAGCCGGAGGCCTGCGTCGCGGCCCTGGTCGCGGCCAACACCGGCCTGAAGCAGGACAACGAGCTGCAGAACTGGGAGCTGGTCACCGAGCTGATGAGCAACGAGCACTCCCGGACCGTCGGCCTCGGGCATTTCGAGGAGGCGCGCATGACCGACGACTACGCGCTGGTCGACCAGTACTTCGAGATCAAGAACCCCTTCGAGGTCGAGAGCGCCTACACCAACGAGTTCATCGACACCTCGATCAAGATGCCCGACTGACGGCTCGCGTCGGCGCAACGAGCCTTGCGGCGTCCGGCCCCGGCCGGGCGCCGCTTCGCGTTCCGGCTCACCCGAACTCCGGGCCGGCGGTCAGCCACAGCAGCGCCGGCTCGCCGGCCGGCGGCCTGCCCAGGTGCATGCGCAGGAAGGGCCGCTGCGGCGTGAAGCCCGCGGCCTGCAGGACGGCTTCGAGACCGGCGCCGTCGCGGGCGTCGAGGAAGGCGGCACCGCCGCCGAGCGCGGCCAGGCCCTCGGCCAGGAGGCCCTCCGCCGTCGCCCGATCCTCGGCGATCAGTGGCCCGACCTGCCCGGCGAGGCGCCCGGGCCGCAGCAGCAGGCTGCCGCCGGAGCGCAGGATCCGTCGCCCGTCGCCGGCGAGCGCCTCCAGCAGGGCGCCGCGCGGTGCGCCCATGGCCCGGGCGTCGCGCGCGCAGGCCGCCGCCCAGGCGTCGCGCCCGACGTCCTCCGCCCGGGCCGGCGGGGCCTCCGCGCCCGCCGCGGCGGGCCGGTGCCAGCGCGTGATCGCCTGGCCCTCCAGGAAGCCGAGGGCGCGGTAGACGGCGACGCCGTCGGGCGTCGCGTCGAGGAAAAGCGCGCGCGCCAGCGCCTGCCCCTCGGCGACCGCCCGGCCCATCAGCAGCGAGGCCAGGCCGCGCCGCCGCCAGCGCGCGGTGACCAGCACCATGGAGATCCAGGCGATGTCCCGGTCGTAGGGCAGCAGCACGGCGCTGGCGACCAGGGGGCCGCCGCGCTCGGCGAGGCCGAAGCCGAGGCCGAGCCCCAGGAGGCGGTGCCAGTCGGCCGGCGTCTGGTTCCAGCCGGCCTCGCACGAGAGCGCCAGGCGTTCGGCCTCGGGCGCAGCCGCCAGCGCGACCGCCTCGAGGCCCTCGGGCAGGCCCGGCACCGCCCGCTCGCACGCCATCGCCTCAGTACTTGCCGTCGCGGGTCTCGAAATGGGTCGGCTTGCCCAGGCTGCGGCCGCCCCCGGAGATCCAGTCGGCCTGCCAGTCGATCATCGTCGCCAGCGGCACGCGCGGGTAGCCGAACAGCGCCTGCGCCTGGGCCGCGTTGTTCAGCCAGGCCTGCGGCGCCTCCTGCCCGACGATCCGCACCGGCTTGCCGAAGCGCTCGGCGAAGCGCTCGGCGAGCCAGCGCACCGACAGGACCTCCGGCCCGGTGACGTTGAGCGGGCTGGTCGGGGTCGTCGCGTGGCGCAGGCTGCGCAGCACCTGGGCGTTGGCGTCGCCCTGCCAGATCACGTTGACATGGCCCATGGCGACGTCGACCGGCTCGCCGGCCCAGACCTTGCTGGCGACGTCGTGCAGGACGCCGTAGCGCAGGTCGATGGCGTAGTTCAGGCGGATGATCCGCCCCGGCGTGCCGTGGGCGTGGGAGTGGTACTCGAAGACCCGCTCGCGCCCCAGGCAGGAGTTGGCGTACTCGCCCGGCGGCGGGTTCGGCGCCACCGACTCGTCCGGGCCCTGGCGCGTGACGTCGGTGAAGGGATAGACGCAGCCGGTCGAGAAGGCGGCGATGCGGCTGTCGCGGTAGCGCTCGGCGACGTAGCCGGGGACCAGGGCGTTCATGGCCCAGGTCAGGTGCTCGGCGCCATGGGAGCCGAACTTGCGGCCGGCCATGAAGACCACGTTGGCCGCGTCCGGCAGCCTGGCCACGGCCGAGCGGTCGAGCAGGTCGGCGGCGACCGGCTCGACGCCGCCGCGCTCCAGCGCTTCGGCGAGGCCGGGCTCGCTGAAGCGGGCGACGCCGACGACGCGCTTGTCGGGTGCCGCCCGCTTGGCCAGGCGCGCCAGCGTCGGGCCCATCTTGCCGCCGACGCCGAGCACGACCAGGTCGCCTTCGAGGGCGGCCAGGTCTGCGACCAGCGCCGGGTCGGGCCGGGTCATGAACTCCTCGAGCGCGGCCTCGTCGGCGAAGCCCGCCGGCAGGCGGTCGGGCGCGGTCTGCGTCATCGACATTTCCCTCGTTGTTAACCGTCCGGTTCATACCAGCATGCGCACCCGGCGTGGAGCCGGCAACCCGCATCTGGAGGCAAGTGCCGCCCGGGTGCATCCCCGCTGTTTCGAAGCAGCGGGCCCTTGCTCTAGGATCGCGCGCCGCGGCGCCGCCGCGATCTTCCGCGCGCCGCCAGGGCCCGCGCGCCTCGAGGAGACAGGGAGCAGCATGAAGCCGGTCGTCTGGATGTTTTCGGGCCAGGGCTCGCAGTACTTCGGCATGGCCAGGGACCTCTACGAGAGCGAGCCGGTCTTCCGCCGCACCCTGGAAACCTGCGGCGAGATCCTGGCCCCGCGGCTCGGCCTGCGGCTCGACGAAGAGATCTACCGCCAGCGGCCCGACCGCTTCGCGCCCTTCGAGCGGACCCGCCACTCCAGCCCAGCGATCCTCGCCGTGCAACTCGGCGTGGCGCGCCTCCTGCAGGCGCGCGGCCAGCGGCCGGACCTGCTGCTCGGCTACAGCCTCGGCGAGCTCACCGCCGGCGTCGTCGCCGGCACCCTGGGCCTGGAGGACGTCCTGGACCTGACGGTGCGCATGGCCGAGGCGCTGGAGGAGCGCGCGCCGCCCGGCGCCATGCTGGCGGTGCTGGCGGAAGCCGCGCTGGTCGAGCGCCGGCCCGATTGGTTCGCCGGCACCTGGATCGCGGCGCGCAACTTCCCGGGCCACTTCGTCGTCAGCGGCGGGGTGCCCGAGATCGAGCGGCTGCAGGCCCGGCTGTCCGAAGCCCAGGTCACTTTCCAGCAGCTGCCCGTGGAGTTCGCCTACCACTCGCCGCTGATCGAGCCGGCCGGCGAAGCGACGCGCGCCGCCCTGGCCGCCATGGCAACCGTTCCGGGCGGCATCGAGGTCGTCTCCGCGTCCGACGGCAGGACCACGGGAGCGCCCAGCGCCGAGGTCCTGTGGCGGACCTTCAGCGGCCCGGTGGGCTTCGACCTGGCGCTGCCGGTGCTCGAGGCGCGCGGTCCCTTCCGCTACCTAGACCTGGGGCCGTCCGGCACCCTCGGCACCTTCGTCAAGTACGCCCTGGCGCCCGGCTCGCAGTCCGAGGTCGCCATGACCGTGACCCCCTTCGGCACCTCCCGCCAGAACCTGGAGCGGCTGCTCGGCGCGCGCTGAATTCCGGACGACGCCGGGGCCCGCCTTCCGAGCCTTGCGATTCTTGCACCCCTGGACAGGCAGAAGTGACGCTTGAGACATCATCCTAGATGATCTGTACTTGTGCGATGAGACATCGCACGAGGCATCCCCGATGATGACGGCTGCCCAGCTGCGCGCCGCCCGGGCGTTGCTAGGCCTCGACCAGAAGACGCTGGCGGCGCTCGCCGGCGTCTCGCTGCCGACGATCCAGCGCATGGAGGCCAGCCAGGGCAACGTGCGCGGCGTCGTCGAGTCGCTGACCCGGGTCGTCGAGGCGCTCGAGCGGTCTGGCGTCGAACTGATCGGCGAGGACGCCCCGAGCCTCGGCGGCGGGCGCGGCGTGCGCCTCAAGGCCCGCGAGCGCAGGCCGTGAGCGAGAGCGGCCCGGCGCAGCCGCGGCGAGCGACGCCCAGCTTCCGCGAACTGTTCACGCCCAAGCTGGTCACCATCCTGCGCGAGGGCTACGGCCCGGCCCAGTTCCGCGCCGACGCCGTCGCCGGGCTCACCGTCGCCATCGTCGCCCTGCCGCTGTCGATGGCGATCGCCATCGCCTCCGGGGCTTCGCCCGCCCAGGGGCTCTACACGGCGATCGTCGGCGGCTTCCTGGTCTCGGCGCTCGGCGGCAGCCGCTTCCAGATCGGCGGGCCGGCCGGCGCCTTCATCGTGCTGGTCGCCGCCACGGTCCAGGCCCACGGCATCGACGGCCTGATCCTGGCGACCGCCCTGTCGGGCCTGATCCTGGCAGCGCTCGGCCTGCTGCGGCTCGGCACCTACATCAAGTTCATCCCCTATCCGGTCACCGTCGGCTTCACCGCCGGTATCGCCGTCATCATCTTCGCCAGCCAGCTCCGCGAGCTGCTCGGCCTGACCTTGCCGGGGCCGGAGCCGGGGCCGCTGCTCGAGAAGCTGCCGGCGCTCTGGCAGGGCCTGCCGAGCCTCGATGCCGCGACCGTCGTGCTGTCGCTGGCGACCATCGCCACAATCCTCGGCCTGAAGCGGCTCTGGCCCCAGGTGCCGGGCATGCTGGTCGCCGTCGCCGGCACCGCGGCCGCCAGCGCCCTGCTCGGCCTGCCGGTCGAGACGATCGGCACGCGCTTCGGCGGCATCCCCGGCAGCCTGCCGCTGCCGGCCCTGCCCGAGCTCAGCGTCGCCAAGGCGGTCGCCGTCCTGCCGAGCGCGCTCGCCTTCGCGCTGCTCGGCTCGATCGAATCGCTGCTGTCGGCCGTGGTCGCCGACGGCATGACCGGGCGCCGCCACCGCTCGAACTGCGAGCTGCTGGCCCAGGGCGTCGCCAATGTCGGCTCGGCCCTGTTCGGCGGGATCTGCGTCACCGGCACGATCGCCCGCACCGCGACCAACGTGCGCGCCGGCGCGCACGGACCGGTCGCCGGCATCCTGCACGCTGCCTTCCTGCTGCTCTTCGTGCTGGTCGCGGCGCCGCTCGCCAGCTTCATCCCGCTGGCCAGCTTGGCCGGCGTGCTCGCCGTGGTCGCCTGGAACATGGTCGAGAAGCAGGCCTTCGCTACCCTGCTGCGGGCCTCGCGCGGCGACGCCGCGGTGCTGCTGACGACCTTCGGCCTGACCGTCTTCCGCGACCTCACCGAGGCCATCGTCGTCGGCTTCGCCCTCGGCTCGGTACTGTTCATCCACCGCATGTCCAAGACCACGGCGATCGAGAGCCACACGCCCTTCGTGCCGGAGGACCGGGCCGACAGCGCCAACGGCGGCCGGCGGCCCTACGACGAGGCGACGGCGACCGATCCCGACATCGTCGTCTACCGGATCTCCGGCGCCTTCTTCTTCGGCGCGGCCGCCTCCATCGGCAGCGTGCTCGACCGCATCGCCGACAGCCACAGGGTGCTGGTCGTCGACTTCGCCGCCGTGCCCTTCCTCGACTCGACCGCTGCCAACACCCTGGAGGGGCTGGCGCGCAAGGCGAGCCAGCGCGGCGTCCGGGTGCTGCTCGCCGGCACCTCCGCCGAGGTCCGCCGCGAGCTGGTCGCGCACGGCATCGAGCCGCCCCGGGTCACCTTCGCCCGCTCGATCGAGGAGGCCGTCGCCGAGGGCCGCCGCAGCCTGGCTGCGCCGGCGGGGGCCTGAGCGCGGCGCTCAGTCGCGCTCGGAGCCGGGGCCGCGGGTCGACCAGATCAGGCTCAGGAACAGCCCGCGGGCGCGCGGCAGGATAACCAGGGCGAGGGCCAGCGCGAGCAGCGGCCAGAGCGTCTTCGAGATCCAGTCCGGCCAGGTCCGCTCGGCTTCGACGAGCAGCGCCAGCGGGACGAGAATGTGGCCGACCATTAGGATGGTCAGCCAGGGCGCGGCGTCGTCGGGGCGCAGGTGACCGTAGGTCTCGCCGCAGGCCGAGCAGGCCTCGACCTGCTTCAGGTAGCCGGCGAGCAGGCGCGTGCGGCCGCAGTTCGGGCAGCGGCCGAGCAGGCCGCGGCGCATCGCCAGGCCGAGGCTCGGCCGAGGGGAGCCGCTGCCGGCGGCTGCCTTGGCGATCGTCATGGCTCGGAACCTCCAGGCTGCCGGCTCCCGTGGCGCGGCGAGGGGGCGGCCGGGGAGGGTGCCGGAACCTTAGCCGGCATTGCCATGGTTGGACAGCACGGCGCCCGGAGCGGCCGGGGCTGCTTCCATTGGACGCGGCGAGAGCGCTCGGCGGCACCGGGCGGGTGCGGCACCGCGGCACCGCAATCGAGGCTTGAAAGTCTTGCCGGCACCGACACCCACGGCCTAAATGGCGCTTATGGAACATCACCACGACACGCTCGCCGCCACGTCCGGTTTCGGCCGGCACCCTCGCCCGTTCGGTCAGGCCGGGAGCCGGGCGCAGCCGTGAGCAAGGCCGTGTTCTCCGGGGAGCCTTCCGAGGAGTCCGCCAAGCCACGCCCCGGGCGTGCCAAGCCGGCCGGCGGCGCCAGGCCGCGCGAGCGCAACTGCTCGGTCGGGCGCACCGTCGGCATTCTCTCGGACGCCTGGACCTTCCTGGTGATCCGCGAGGCCTTCTTCGGTGCGCGCCGCTTCGAGACCTTCCGTGCGCGCCTCGGCCTGCCGCGCGGCACCCTGACCGAGCGCCTGAAGAAGCTGACCCGCCAGGGCATCCTGCGCCAGGTCCGCTATTCCGAAACCTCGAGCCGCCACGAATACCGCCTGACGCGGATCGGGCTCGACCTCTATGCCAGCTTCATCGCCCTGCTCGGCTTCGGCGACCGCTGGCTGGCCGACGCCGGGGGGGCGCCGCTGACGCTGGTCCACAAGGACTGCGGCTGCGACTGCCACCCCCAGGTCGCCTGTTCGGCCTGCGGCGGCGCGGTCAGCGCGACCCGCGTCACCTACCGCGACGGTCCCGGCGCCGGCAGCCTGCCGCTGGAGCCGGGCAGGCGCTCGCGGCGCTCCTCGGATCCCTCGCAGTTCGAGCGCGGCCGGCCCTGCTCGGTCGCCCGCACCCTGCAGATCATCGGCGACCGCTGGAGCTTCATGGTGATCCGCCAATGCTTCTTCGGCGCGCAGCGCTTCGACGAGCTCCAGGCCAACCTCAACATCGCCTCCAACATCCTGGCCGACCGCCTGGCGCGGCTGGCCGCCGACGGCATCCTGGAGCGGCGCAAGTACCAGGACCTGCCCGAGCGCTTCGACTACCGGCTCAGCGCCCAGGGCCGCGACCTCTACGGCTCGATGATCATGATGATGGCCTGGGGCGATCGCTGGCTGTCGGGCGGCGAGCCGCCGCTGGTGCTGACCCATCGCGACTGCGGCCAGGACTTCACCCCGGTCATGCTCTGCGACCGCTGCGGCAAGCCGATCGAGCCCCGCGCCATGGGCTACCGGATGAACTATCCCGACGAGGCCGCCCTGGCGGTGAAGTGACGGCGCCCGCGCCGGTGACGGCCCGGCTGCGGACGGGGCGCGCCTTGACAGCTCCTTGGACGAATAGTCTATTAATGAAAGTCATGTTTGCCGAAGGGGAGCCGCGTGCGGTGCAGAGCCTGAGTTGCCAGTCGATCGGGACCTGCCTGCGCGGCGCCGGGGCCGCGGCTCCGTCATGAGCGGGGCGGTCTCGCAGCTCGCGGGCGGCGCGGCGCCCGCCGTTGCCCTGTTGGTCGCGGGGCGGATCGCGACCGTGACCCTGAACCGCCCGGACCGCCGCAACGCCGTGAGCCTGGAGATGTGGCGCGAGCTCGCCCGTCTGTTCGAGGCGCTCGGCCGCGACGAGGCGTTGCGCGGCATCCTGTTGACCGGCGCCGGCGGCAACTTCAGCGTCGGCGCCGACATCGCGGAGTTCGCCAGCGTCCGCGCGACGGCCGAGCAGAGCCTCGAGTACGAGGTCGCGGTCGACGCCGCCTCGACGGCGATCGCCGCCACGCCCAAGCCGGTCGTCGCCGCCATCGAGGGCTACTGCCTGGGCGGCGGTTGCCACCTTGCCCTGGCCTGCGACTTTCGCTTCGTCGCGCCCGACGCGGCGCTCGGCATCCCGGCGGCGCGCCTGTCGATCGTCTACGGCGTCGCCAGCACGCGCCGGCTGCTCGCCCTGGTCGGGCTGAGCGCCGCCAAGCGCATCCTCTTCTCCGCCGAGCGCTTCGGCGCCGAGGCGGCCGTGGCCATGGGCCTCGCCGAGCGCCGCGCGCGCGCGCCGGCGGCGGCGGCGCAGGATTTCCTGGAGGGGCTCGCCGAGAACGCGCCGCTCTCGATCGCCGGGGCCAAGTTCATCCTGAACGGCCTCGCGGTCGGGGAGGAGCCGCTCGACCCGGCCGCCGCCCAGGCGGTCATCGACCGCGCCTCGCGGAGCGACGACTACCGCGAGGGGCGCGAGGCCTTCGCCGGCAAGCGCCCTCCCGCCTTCACCGGCCGCTGAGCGCCGATGAAGCCCGCAGCCTTCGAGTATCTGGCGGTCGAGAGTGTCGAGCAGGCGCTGGAGGCGCTCGGCGCGGCCGGCGGCGAGGCCAAGATCGTCGCCGGCGGCCAGAGCCTGGTGCCGATGCTGAACTTCCGCCTGCTGCAGCCGTCGCTGCTGGTCGACGTCAACCGCATCCCCGGGCTCGACTTCATCGAGGTCGAGGCGGAGCGCGTGCGCGTCGGTGCCTTGACGCGCCACTGGCGGCAGGAGGCCTCGCCGGAGCTGCGCCGGCACCTGCCGGTGCTGAGCGCCGCCATGGCCGAGGTCGCGCATCTCGCGATCCGCAACCGCGGCACGCTGGGCGGCAGCCTGAGCCACGCGGACCCGGCCGCCGAGCTGCCCATGATCGCGCTGCTGCTCGAGGCCGAGATCGTCACCGCCGCACCGGCGGGCGGGCGCCGCGTCGCGGCGCGCGACTTCTTCCTGGGCGCGCTCACCACCGACCTGGCCGAGGACGAGCTGGTCGTCGAGGTCGCCTTCCGACGCCCGGCCGCGGGCAGCGGCTGGGCCTTCGAGGAGCTGGCACGGCGCTCGGGCGACTTCGCCCTGGCGGCGGTCGCCGTCACCCTGCGCCTCGAGGGCGGGCGCATCGCCGAGCCGCGCATCGCGCTGATGGGCGTCGACGAGACGGCGCTGCGCGCCGAGGCGGCCGAGGCCCTGCTCGAGGGCGAGGCGCCCGGCGAGGCGCTGCTCGCCGCGGCCGCCGAGGCGGTGCGTGCCCGGGTGCAGCCGAACACCGACCTGCACGCCTCCGCCGACTATCGCCGCCACCTCGCCGGCGTGCTGACGCGGCGAACCCTGCAGACCGCGCTGGCCCGCGCGGCGGGAGAGGCGGCGTGACCGGCAAGCGCCTGGTCCGGATGACGGTCAATGGCAGCCCGGTCGAGGAGGCGGTCGAGCCGCGCCTGCTGCTCAGCGACTTCCTGCGCCAGATGCTCGGCTTGACCGGTACCCACGTCGGCTGCGAGCAGGGCGTCTGCGGCGCCTGCACGGTCCGCCTCGACGGCCGCACGGCGCGCGCCTGCCTGACCTTCGCGGTCCAGGCCGAGGGCAGCGAGATCGTCACGGTCGAGGGCCTGGGCACGGCCGAGGCCCTGTCGCCGCTGCAGGAGGCCTTCCGCGAGCACCACGCCCTGCAGTGCGGCTTCTGCACGCCGGGCATGCTGATGACCGCCCTGGATCTGCTGGAGACCCGGCCCGGCGCCACCGACGCCGAGCTGCGCGAGGGGCTGTCGGGCAACCTCTGCCGCTGCACCGGCTACGAGCACATCGTCGCGGCGGTACGCGCCGCCGCCGAGCGCCTGGCGCGCGAAGGCAAGAGGGAGGGACCGCCATGAAGATGCACATCCTGTCCGGCGGCCGGCTGCGCATGAAGAAGTCGATCTACTTTCCCGAGGCCGACCGCGCCGAGACGGTCGAGCTGCCGGTGTCCTGCGTGCTGCTGCGCCATGCCCAGGGCAACGTGCTGTTCGACACCGGCTGCCATCCCTCGGTGTGCAGCGACGCCGAGGCGCGCTGGGGCAACCTAGCGCGGGCCATGGTGCCGCTGATGGGGCCCGAGGGCACGTTGCCCGCGGGCCTGGAGTCGCTCGGCTTGGCGCCCGACGACATCGACGTCGTCATCAACTCGCACTTCCATCCGGACCACTGCGGCTGCAACGGCTACTTCCGCAAGGCGACCTTCCTGGTCCACGAGAAGGAGCTGGCGCTGGCGCGCTCGCCCGAGGCGGCGGCCTCGGGCTATCTGCCCGCCGACTGGGACCACCCCATGCCGATGGACACGGTCACCGGCCAGCGCGACCTGTTCGGCGACGGTCGGATCGTGCTGCTGCCGCTGCCCGGGCACACGGTCGGGCTGATCGGCGTGCTGGCGGCGCTGGAGCGCAGCGGCAGCTTCCTGCTCGCCTCCGACGCCGTGCCCTTCCGCGAGAACCTCGACCGCGAGGTGATCCCGCGGAACACCTGGGACGCCGACGTGCTGACCGGCACCCTGGCCGAGATCCGGCGCCTCGAGGCCGGCGGCGCCACGGTCCTCTGCGGCCATGACGACGCGCAGTGGCAGGGCCTGCGCAAGGGGCCGGAGGCCTATGACTGAGGCGGGCCCGGTGAGCGATGCGGGCCCGGACAACCTGGCGGCCCGCCCCAAGAGCATCGGCGCCCGGATCCGGCGCACCGAGGATCCGCGCCTGCTGGCTGGCCAGGGCCGCTACGTCGACGACCTGCAGCCGCCGCGCACGCTCCACGTCGCCTTCCGGCGCAGCGACGTCTCCCATGCCCGGATCCGTGGCGTCGAGCTGGCGGCGGCGCGTGCCGCGCCGGGCGTCGTCGCGGTGGTCACGGCGGCCGACCTGGAGGGCCTGGCCCGGCCGCTGGTCGCCGCCTCGCGCATGGCCAGCTACCACGGCACGCCGATCCGGCCGCTGGCCGAGGGCAAGGTCCGCTTCGTCGGCGAGGCCGTGGTCGCCGTGCTCGCGGAGAGCCGCTACCTCGCCGAGGATGCGCTGGAGCTGATCGACATCGACTTCGAGCCGCTCGGCACGGTGATCGATCCCGAGGCCGCCGCCGCCGAGGGCGCGCCGCTGCTGCACGAGGAGATTGGCAGCAACGTTCTGGTCGAGCGGAGCTTCGCGCGGGGCGACGCCGACTCCGCCTTCGCCGCGGCGGCGCATCGCGTCGGCGGCCGCTTCCGCTTCCGGCGCAAGAGCCCCGGCGCGATCGAGAACCGGGTCTGCCTGGCCGAGTGGGACGCCGGCCGCGGCTCGCTGGCTTTGCACAGCGCGACCGGCATTCCCGGGATTCTGCGCGACGCGCTCTGCGAGGCGCTCGACTTGCCCGGCCACCGCCTGCGGGTGGTCGCGCCCGACGTCGGCGGCAGCTTCGGCGGCAAGGGCTCGCTCTATCCCGAAGAGATCCTGGTCTCGGTGCTGGCGCGCAAGCTCGGCCGGCCGGTCAAGTGGACCAGCGACCGGCTGGAGGACCTGACCAGCACCAGCCAGGGCTTCGACGAGATCATCGAGGCGGAGCTGGCGCTCGATGCCGACGGCCGCGTGCTGGCGCTGCGCGCCGAGGTGCTGGGCGATGTCGGCGCCTACTCGATCTACCCCTGGACCGCCGGGCTGGAGCCGGTCCAGGTCGTCGGCTTCCTGCCCGGGCCCTACCGGATCGAGCACTATCAGGCCCACGTCCGTGCCGTCGCGACCTCGAAGGCGCCGACCGGGCCCTACCGCGGCGTCGGCCGACCGGCCGCGGTCTTCGCCACCGAGCGGCTGATGGACAAGGCGGCCCGTCGCCTGGGCCTCGACCCCAAGGAGATCCGCCTGCGCAACTTCGTGCGGCCCGAGGATTTCCCCTACAAGATCGGCTCGGGCATCGTCTGGGACCGCTCCGGCTTCACCGAGTGCCTGGAGGCGGCCTGCGCCGGGCTCGACTACCCGGCGTTGCGCGAGCGGCAGCGGGCGGCGCGCGCCGAGGGCCGCTGGTTCGGCATCGGCATCGCCTCCTACGCCGAGCTGACCGGCATCGGCTCCAAGATCTCGGTGGCGCCTGGCATGCCGATCAACACCGGCACCGAGACCGCCTCGATCCGCATGGACTCGACCGGCGGAATCACCGCGGCGGTCGGCATCGCTTCCCACGGCCAGGGCCTGGAGACGACGCTGGCGCAGGTCGTGGCCGATACCCTCGGCGCGCGCCTGGAGGACATCCGCATCGTCCAGGGCGACAGCGACGCCGTCGCCAACGCCACCGGCACCTACGCCAGCCGCGGCGCGGTCCTGGCCGGCGGCGCCGCGATCCTCGCCTCGCGCGCGGTCAAGGAGAAGCTGCTGCGCGCCGCCGGCCACCTGCTGGAGGCGGCGGAGGGCGACCTGGAGGCCCGCGACGGCCGGGTCGCCGTCGTCGGCACCGACCGCTCGCTGAGCTTCCGCGAGATCGCGCGGGCGGTCTATTCGGAGATCGGCCGGATCCCGCACGAGGCGCGCGAGGAGCTCGAGGCGACCCGGCTCTACGACCCCTACTACGGCACCACGACCTCCGCGACCCATGTCGCGACCCTGGAGATCGATCCCGAGACCTACCGCGTCCGGCTTGGCCGCTTCCTGGTCGCCGAGGACTGCGGGCGGCTGATCAACCCCATGATCGTCGACGGCCAGGTCCACGGCGGCGTCGCCCAGGGCATCGGAGCCGCGCTCTACGAGGAGGTCGTCTACGACGCCGACGGCCAGAACCTGACCGCCAGCCTGGTCGACTACCTGATCCCGGCGGCGCCCGAGGTGCCGCCGATGACGGTGGTCCACCTGGAGAGCGAGTCGCCGACCACGCTCGGTGGCTTCCGGGGCATGGGCGAGGGCGGCACGATCGGCGCGCCGGCGGCGATCGCCAACGCCCTCTCCGATGCGCTGCTGCCGCTCAACATCGAGATCGACGAGCTGCCGGCGACGCCGGAGCGCCTGTTCCGCCTGATCCGGCGGGCCCAGGGCGAAACGCCAGGAAATAGCTGAGGAAAGAGGTCATGGAACTGGGACTCGAGGGCAGGGTCGCGCTGGTCACCGGCGGCGCGCGCGACGTCGGGCGCGAGATCGCGCTGACGCTGGCCGCGGAGGGTGCGGCGGTCGCGGTCAACTACCGCGGATCGGCCGACGAGGCCGCCGCGGTCGTCGCCGAGATCGAGGGCGCCGGCGGCCGCGCCCGGGCCTACCAGGCCGACGTCGCCGACCATGCCGCCGTGATCGCCCTCGTCGAGGCGGTGGTCGCCGATTTCGGGGGGCTCGACATCCTGGTCAACAACGCCGGCCTGGCGCTGCGCAAGCGCTTCCTGGAGACCACCCCGGAGGAGTGGCGCCGCCAGATCGACACCTGCCTCTACGGCGCGCTCCACTGCTGCCACGCCGCGGCGCCGCACCTGGAGGCCGGCGGCCACGGCCGGATCGTCAGCGTGATCGGCGATTCCTCGCGGGTCGGCGAGTCGGGGCTCGCGGTGGTCGCGGCGGCGCGCGCCGGGGTGGTCGCGCTGATGAAGTCGCTGGCGCGCGAGCTCGGCCGCTCCGGCGTGACCGCCAACACCGTGTCGCTGGGGCTGGTCGAGACCGCCCACGCCCGCGACTGGGTCGATGCCAACCGCGAGAAGCTGACCCGCCTCTACCCGCTGCGCCGCCTCGGCCAGCCGGAGGACGTGGCGCCCATGGTGGCGCTGCTCGCCTCGCCGCACGGCGGCTGGATCAGCGGTCAGACGATCTCGATCAGCGGCGGCTTTTCGATGGTCTGATTCGGCTAGGGGGTGGGCGCGCCGTAGCTGGTCAGGTAGCGCATCTCGCGGGCGCGAAGCGGCCCGTCCCAGCCGGGCACCAGGACCACGGCCCGGGTGACCGTGCCGCCGGCCCGGGCGACGAAGCGGGCCGTGATCTCCCCCTCGCCGCGGCACCAGCGGTCGCCCCAGCTCTTCATCAGGATCATCGGCCCGTAGATGTCGAGGCCCTTGCCGGTCAGGGCGTAGCCGCCGCCCTCGGGTGCGCGCTCGATCAGGCCGCCGGCGACCAGGTTGTTCAGCCGGTCCGCCAGGATGTTCGAGGCGATCCCGAGGTTCCGGGTGAAGTCCTCGAAGCGCTTGTTGCCGTGGAAGAACTCCTGGAGAATCAGGAAGGTCCATCGGTCGCCGACGATCGAGAGCGTGCGCTCGACGGAGCAGGGCCGGCGGCCGCGTGGCTCGGCGGAGCGGGACAGGCGCCGGCTGCGCGCGCCGGGCGGCTGGCGCGGCCGCCAGTAGCCCTCGCGGATTCGGAACAGGACGCTGCGCGGGTCGACCGGGCTGCGGTTGTGCCGCCAGGCGATGCGCGGCGAGAACCAGCTGCGCGAGGGCAGGTGGAACAGCGCGACCGGCGGCAGGCCGTCGCACAGCCACTTGTCGCCGTACCACATCAGGCCGAGGAAGATCTCGTAGAGGTCGAGGCCACGCTCCGACAGGACGTAGCGCTTCCAGGAGCTGCCGGGGGCCAGCGCCCGCTCCTCGAAGATTCCGCTATCGACCAGGCGAGCCAGGTTCTTGGCCAGGGTCGCGCGCGGGATGCCGAGCTGTGCGGCGAACTCACCGAACCGCCGGGCGCCGAAGAAGGCTTCGCGGATCACGAGGAAGCGCCAGGGGTCGGCCAGGATCTGCAGGGTGTCGGAGATCGTCGAGTCGCGCTCGCAGCCCGCCGGGGCCGTCCTGTCGGGGCGCGGCGCACCGGCGTCGCACGGCACCGCCATCGCGGCGGCCTCGGTCGCGGTCCAGTCGAGCGGCATCGCGCGGGGGCTCCCTGGTCTCGTCGCGGCGGTCTCCTGGCGCTCAGGTGTCGGCCGACTCGGACTCGTGCAGCGCCAGCTCCTGCTCACGCATCCGGTACTTCTGTACCTTGCCGCTGGCGGTCGCCGGGAACTCGGCGACGAAGCGGAAGGTGCGGGGAATCTTGAAGCTCGCGATCCGCCCGTGGCATAGCGCGCGCAGGGCCTCGCCGTCGACGGCGGCGTCCGGCTTGAGGCGCACCCAGGCGCAGACCTCCTCGCCGTAGCGCTCGTCCGGCAGGCCGAAGACGTAGGCCTCCGCGACCGGCGGCAGGGTCAGCAGGAACTCCTCGATCTCGCGCGGATAGATGTTCTCGCCGCCGCGGATGATCGTGTCCTTGAGCCGCCCGACGATCTGCAGGTAGCCGCTGTCCTTCATCACCGCCAGGTCGCCCGAGTGCATCCAGCCGCCGGCGTCGATCGCCTCGGCCGTCGCCTCGGGGCGTTGCCAGTAGCCGCGCATCACCGAGTAGCCGCGCACGCAGAGCTCGCCGCGCTCGCCGCGCGCGACGATGCGCCCGCTCACCGGGTCTACGACCTTGGCCTCGAGGTGCGGCTGGATCGCGCCGACGGTCGAGATCCGCGTCTCCAGGTCGTCGTCCGCCAGCGACTGGAAGGAGATCGGCGAGGTCTCGGTCATGCCGTAGACGACGGTGATCTGGCGCATGTTCATGCGCTCGACCGCGTCGCGCATGGTCTTGAGCGGGCAGGGCGCGGCGCCCATGCAGCCGGTGCGCAGCGACGAGAGGTCGTAGCGGCCGAACTCCGGATGACCCTGCATCGCGATGAACATCATCGGCACGCCGTAGAGCGAGGTGCAGCGCTCGGCGGCGATGGTGCGCAGGGTCTCGACGGGGTCGAAGCTCTCGCCCGGCAGCACCAGGGCGCTGCCGTGGGCGAGCGCCGCCATGCCGCCCAGGACGACGCCGAAGCAGTGGAAGAAGGGCACCGGCAGGCAGATCCGGTCGCTCGGCCCCAGGTGCTGGCGCAGGCCGACGAAGTAGCCGTTGTTCAGGATGTTGTGGTGGGTCAGCAGGGCGCCCTTGGGGCGGCCCGTGGTGCCGGAGGTGTACTGCAGGCTGCAGGGGTCGTCGAAGGCGACGCCGCTCTCGGCCGCGCGCACCGCATCGCGGTCGCCGCCGGCGGCGAGGAAGTCGGTCCAGCGCTCGTCGATGCCGCTCCGCTCCTCGTCGTCGCCCCCAGGCCTCTCGAAGACCACGACGTGCCGCAGCGCCGGCAGGCGCGGCCGGACCTCGGCGATGGCGCGGGTGAAGGAGTAGCTGCGGAAGCCGGGCGCGGCGATCAGCAGGGAGGTGCCCGAGTCTTCCAGGATGTAGGCCAGCTCCTCGCCGCGGAAGGCCGGGTTGACCGTGACCACGACGGCGCCGACGCGGACCGCGCCGTGGTGGGCGAGCAGCCACTCCAGGCGGTTGGCGCTCCAGATCGCGACGCGGTCGCCGGCCGTCACGCCGCGGGCCAGCAGCGCCGCCGCGACCTGGTCGGCGGCGGCGTCGAGACCGGTGTAGCTGAGCGCGCGGCCCTGGAAGGCGCTGACGATCGCCTGCCCGGTGGGGTGCCGCTCCGCGGCTCGGTGCAGCGCAGCGCCGATGGTCATGCCGAGCAACGGCCTGTCGGCGACGCCCGAGACGTAGGCGGGCAAGGGGGCGGCGACCGAGCGGGCGCGGGTGCCGCCTGAGCTGTCGGGAGTCATCGGCTGCGGTTCCCTCATCCGGCGGCCAGCACCGGCGCGCCGCGAGCGGGCTCGGCCGGCGCCGGCTCCGCGAGGCAGCGGCCGAGCGCCTCGCCCTCGGGGTCGGCCAGGGCGGCCTCGCGTGCCCGTCGCAGGGCCTGGGTGCGGGGCCGGCCGACGGCGAGCGCCGGCTCGACCAGCTCCGCCAGCAGCCGGCCGAAGTTCTCCTGTCCGCGCCGGTAGGTATCGCTGTAGCCCTTGAGCAGGTCGGCCGAGAGGGCGGTCTCGACGCCGAAGCCGTAGTCCAGGCGCGCCGCCGCCTCGACGGCGGCGAGCCAGCGCGCGGTCAGCGCGGTCTCCTGGCTCCAGCGCCAGGAGCCACGGCGCAGGAGTCGCAGGCGCGCCATGGTGCGCAGCAGCAGGAAACCGGCGACCGTGTCGCTGCGCAGATGCAGCCCGGCATGGAAGCGGCGCTCCAGCCCGCGCCGCCGCAGCGCCGCCAGGAAGCCTTCTCCGAGACGCCTCGGCAGCAGCGCGCAGATCTCCTCGGGGCCGGGCTTGAAGAAGTCGGTGATGCGCAGCGGCTGCCCCTCGGCACGGCTGTCGCGGCGCAGTCTCGCGTAGCGCTGCGGGCGCGACTTCAGGTCGGCGACGCGGATCACGTCCTCGTAGGTCATGCGCAGCGCCAGGAACCGGCAGGCCTCCTTGGTCAGGAGCCAGCCGCGGTCCGCGCCGCCGAGCGCGCGGTCGAGCGCGACGATCTCGCGGCAGCGCGCCAGGTAGTCCTCGGCGTGGCGCCGGTCCTGGTAGTCGCGGGCCCGGTCGCGGCCGCTGCCGACGACGAAGCGCGTCTCGACCGGGAAGTCCTCGAGATCCTTGCCCGCCGGCTCGCCCGGCGCCGCGGCGGCCGGCGCCGCGGTCGGCCCGCCCTGTGCCGCCTCGAAGCCGAGCCGGAAGCCCTCGAGGCTGGCCTCGAGGCCGCGGCCGCCGGCGCGGATCGCCGCCTCGAAGGCCTCGCGCCCGGCCGGCAGCACGCGCGAGCCGGCGAGCGCGCCGAACAGCACCGCGCTGACCACCGTGCCGGCCTGCTCGGTCGCCTGCTCCATGTCGAAGACGATGGCGCGGCGCGCCAGCTCGTGGATCGCCTTGAGGGCGCGCGCGGAGTCGAAGCGGCCGTCGCCGAGCGCGATCTTCTCGGAGGTCGCGTAGGTCCGGTGGCTCGAGGCGATCAGCGTGGTCCGGTCGGCGGTGACGTAGCCGTTCTGCACGGCGCGCGCCGCCTCGATCAGCTCGGAGGCCAGCATCACCTCGACCTCGCCTGGGACCGGGGTCAGCGCGAAGACCGGCCGGCGCCGCCCGAGCTCGGCGAGCGGCACCGAGCAGTACTCGATGTAGTAGGTCGTGGCCCCGGTGCGCTGGGCGACGCCGGGGATCGAGGTGGTCTGGCAGGGATAGCCGGCCTGGCGCAGCACCGCCGCGACCCAGTCGGCCAGCACGCCGCCGCCCTCGCCGCCGAGCGCGGCGATCAGGATCGAGACGGTGCGCGGCGCGTCCCCGATGATCCCGCCACCCTGGTCATCCCGTCCGGTCATGCCGCCGCCCGGCCGCGGGCGTCGCGGCCCTGCAGCAGCGCGATCGTGCGCCGCCGCAGGCCGGCGAGCAGCCGCTCCAGGCGCCCGGCGTTCTGTACGACCTCGAGCCTGTGGAAGGAGGGGCAAAGGACCGCCGCCTCGGCGACCTCGCCGCAATTGCCGCAGCCGACGCAGCCCTCGGTGACGTGGGCGACGGGCGCGCGGCGCAGCGGGTCCGCGGTCGACTTCACGGTCAGCGTCGGGCAGCCCGACAGCCGGATGCAGGAATGGTCGCCCGTGCAGGTCTCGGCGTCGACGCCGAAGCGGGTGCGCAGGACGCGACCCCCGGCCTTCAGCCGGCGCGCGACCGCCGGCTTCTCGCGGCGCTGGCGCGCCAGCATGCACTCGCCGTCGGCGATGATTACGCGCAGGCCCTTGCCGCGCGCCAGGATCGCCTCCTTCAGGGTCCCGACGAGGCGGCCGACGCGGTAGCTGTCGACGGTGCGGATCCAGCGCACGCCGACGCCCTTCAGAGCCGACTCGATGTCCATGCCGCTGGCCTGGTCGCGCGAGTTGCTGCCGGTCGAGGGGATGTGCTGGTGGCCGGTCGCCGAAGAATAGCCGTTCTTGAGGATGACCAGCACGCCCTCGTCGCGGTTGAAGACGTGGTTGGCGACGCCGGTCGTCAGGCCCTGATGCCAGAAGCCGCCGTCGCCCATGATCGAGACCACGGGATTCCTCATCATTGAGGACAGGCCGGTCGAGGAGGCGAGGCCGAGTCCGTAGCCGAGGATGGTGTTGCCGATCTTGAAGGGCTCCAGCGTCGCGAAGGAGTGGCAGCCGATGTCGGCGCTGACATGCAGCGGGCCGACCCGGTCCTGGACCAGCCTGAGCGCGGAGAACACCGGACGCTCGGGGCAGCCGGTGCAGAAGCCGGGCGGCCGCGTCGGCACCGGCTCGCCGAGGATCTCGAGGGCCTGGCGCCGGCTCGCCGCGACCCGCTCGACGCGCTGCCGGGCGGCGGCAGAGGGCAGGGCCGTCGAGCGCGCCTTCGCCAGGAACCGGCCGAAGCCCTCGAGCAGCACCGCGCCGACGTACTCGCCGGCCATCGGCAGGCAGTCCTTGCCGTGGACCCGGGTCCCGAGCCCGGCGTCGGAGAGCAGCGCCTTGACCGCGGTCTCGATGAAGTCCGGCTGGCCCTCCTCGACGACCAGCACCGCCTTGCGGTCGCGGCAGAAGCCGGCGATCTCCTCGGGCACCAGGGGGTAGACGCAGTTCAGCACCAGCAGCGGGATCCGGCTCTCGCCGAAGGCATCGGCGAGGCCGAGCGCGCGCAGGGCGGCGACCACGTTGTTGTACATCCCGCCCTGCAGGACGATCCCGAGGTCCGGGGCCGCTCCCTCGCCGGCGGCCTCGAAGACCTCGTTGATTTCGCGCTCGGCGATGAACCTCTGGGCCGCCGGCCAGCGCACCTCGACCTTGCGCTTCTCCTGGAGGTAGGTGGCGGGCGGCAGCGAGATGCGGTCCTTGTCGAACAGCGGCGCCGGGAGGAGGTCGCGCGTCGAGTAGCGCGGCGGCCGGTTGTCCCGCGCCGCGAAGCGCCCGGTCATGTGGCAGGCGCGGATCCTCAGCTCCATCATGACCGGCGTGCTGCTGGCCTCGGACAGCTCGAAGGCCTGTTCGACCAGGTCGACGATCTTCTGCAGGTCGGGCCGCGGATCGAGCAGCCAGAACTGCGATTTCATGGCGATGGCGTGGCTGCGCTCCTGGATGATCGAGGAGCCCTCGCCGTAGTCCTCGCCGACGACGATCAAGGCGCCGCCCGTGACCCCGGCCGAGCTGAGGTTGGACAGGGCGTCGGCGGCGACGTTGGTGCCGACGATCGACTTGAAGGTCACGGCGCCGCGGAGGGGGTAGGTGACCGAGGCGCTGAGCATGGCGGCGGCGCCGGCCTCGTTCGCGCAGGTCTCCAGGTGAACGCCGAGACGGCCCAGCAGGTCCTGGGCGTCGCTCAGCACGTCGACCAGGGCCGAGACCGGCGCGCCCTGGTAGCCGCCGACGTAGGACACGCCCGACTGCAGCAGCGCCTTGGTAACGGCGAGGATGCCTTCGCCCTCGAAGGTCTCGCCGTCGCCGATCTCGAGCTGCTTGACCTCCTCGGCGAAGGACCGTTCGGGCATGACCTTCCTCCCGTCCCCCGCCCGCTACAGCCGCGCGATTCGCTGCTTCAGGCGCTCGACCGAGACGACGGCGCGCTGGTGGACCACCTCGGCCAGCAGCGTGTCGCCGCCGCGCACCGTGGCGGCGAAGGAGACCCGCCGGTCCGAGGCCTCCGTGACGGTGACCTCGACGTTGACCTCGGCGCCCAGCCGGGCCGCGGCCAGGTGGTCGATCTCGACGCGCGTGCCGACGCTGTCGTAGCCCGGCTCGAGCGCGCCCAGCAGCAGGTCGCGGCAGGCCATCTCGACGTCGGCGACGATCGCGGGGGTCGCGTAGACCCTGAGCTCCGGTCCCATGAATCCGATGGTCCGCTGCTCGTCGACGCGCACCGTCCTGCGCTCCGTCGCTCCGGCCTCGATCATCTGCCTGTCGCTCCCAGCCCGCCTTGTCCGGCCGAACTATGAAGCAGATAAGTTCATCTCTGCAAGCTTCCTCGGCGGCTCCGCCGAGGGCGAGCGGCACTGCTCCCTGCGGCGGGTCGGCTGCTGCGGCCGAGGGTTCCGGCCCGATCGCTTGCGCTTGCCGGATTGAACTTGCGTTAGTGAACTAATAGGCTATCCGTCGCCGAGAGGCGGAAGCGACAGCAGAGGGGTGGATCATGGGTGCGTTCATCAGGGCCGCGGCTGAATCGAGACCGCCGGAGACCGCCGGGTGGCTGGCCGGCAGCCCGACGCTCGGCGGCGACTACGAGCGGGACCGCGCGGCCTTCTCGGACTTCTGGCTTGCCGGCCTGGCCCGGCTCGATGCCCTGCCCGCCAGGGCGCGGCGCTCGCCGGCCGAGCAGGAGCTGGCGGAGAACCTGCTCGCCGTCAGCCGCGCCGACCGCGCCCGCTTCCTCGCCGCCCACGCGGCGAGCCTCTACCGCGCGTTGACGGAGGACCTCGCCCGCTTCCGGCGGGTCGAGGACTTGGCCTATGCGGCGGCCGAGGCGGTGCCGGGCCTGGTGCCGACGCGCGAGCGGGTCGAGGCCGAGGCGACCGTCGCTCAGAAGGACAAGGACGGCCACGAGATCGACCAGGGCCTGCTGTTCAACGGCTTTCTGGCCGAGCGGGCGTGCGGCCTGCACCTCTGCCACGCCATGCTTCTGCCGCGCGCCGAAGCCCTGGAGCTGGCGCCGCGCCTGGAGCGCGAGGAGCGGATCGACCTCGGCACCGCGATCTACGAGCGCCGGGGTGCGGTCGGCACGGTCTTCATGAAGAACCCGCGCTTCCTCAATGCCGAGGACGAGAGCACGGTGCATCAGGTCGAGACGGCGGTCGATCTGGCGCTGCTCGATCCGCGCGCCTCGATCTGCGTGCTGCGCGGCGCGCCCATCGAGGGCGGCAAGTACGACGGTCGCGGCGTGTTCTGCACCGGCATCAACCTGACCCGCCTCTATCACGGCCAGATTCCCTACCTCTGGTACCTCGTGCGCGAGATGGGCTTCATCAACAAGATCTATCGCGGCCTCGCCTACGAGGACGTGACCCCGGACGAGGAGCGAGGCGAGACGCTGGAGAAGGTCTGGGTCGCGCTGGTCGAGAAGTTCGCGATCGGCGGCGGCTGCCAGTACCTGCTGGTCACCGACTACATCCTCAGCGCCGACGACGCCTACATGACCCTGCCGGCGCGCAAGGAGGGCATCATTCCGGGAGCCGCAAACATGCGCCTGCCGCGCTTCGTCGGCGATCGCCTGGCGCGCCGCCTGATCATGTACGACCAGCGCCTCGACTGCGACAGCCCGGAAGGCCGGCTGGTCTGCGACGAGGTCGTGCCGGCGGAGCGCCTGGAGGCGGCCCTGGAGGAGGCGACGACCCGCCTGACAACCTCCGGCGTGGTCAGCGCCGCCGCCAACCGTCGCGGCTTCCGGATCGCCGACGAGCCGCTCGACGGCTTCCGCGCCTTCATGGCGGTCTACGCCCGCGAGCAGGTCTACTGTCACTTCTCGCCGGCCCTGATCCGCAATCTCGAGCGCTTCTGGAACGCACAGAGCCGCGCCGCCTAAGGGTTCCCGCGCGCAGCCGAAGCGGTAGCGGGCGGATGCGACTATCGACTAGGTTGAAACGCGCGATCAGGGGTAACGGGTTCGCCGCCGCCGCCATCTCCTTGCCGACCCGCGCGCGGTTGGCTAAGGCAGTTTCGGGGCATCGGGGGATCGACTCTTGCGGAAGACATTGACCGGGTTGCTGGCGGCCACCGCCTTGAGCGTGCCGGCACCGACACAGGCCGTGGTGATCCGCGACGACGTCGCCGCGGCGGCCGGCGGCCTCTCCAACTACTTCGATAGCGCCAACGCCTTTCCCTTCGTCGGCTATCTCGACATGGGCTGCACCGGCACGCTGATCGACGCGCGCACCATCGTGACGGCGGCGCACTGCTTCGGCTCGCAGCGGGATGCGGACCTCGCCGGCGCCGGCGCCGTCTCCTTCAAGAGCATCGTTGCGGCGCCCGCCGACGCGCGCTTCTCCTCGGTGCTGGTGCATCCCGACTACCGGGAGGACGTCTTCGCGCGGCGCGACATCGCAATCATCGCCCTCGACCGTCCGATCACCTCGATCAGGCCGATACCTCTGGCCCGCAGCGTGACCGCCGACGGCCAGGAGGTCGTCATCGTCGGCTACGGTCTCTCGACGCTCGCCTCGGACCCAGACGGCGTGCTCGACGACAGCAGGCGGCGCGTCGCGACCAATTCGCTCGACTTCCTCGGGCGCGCCAGCGACCTGCCGCCGAGCGGCGACGACGAGCTGCCGGACGACCAGACCGTCCTCGCCGTCGACGTCGATCACGTGCCCGAGGACCCCGACTACAGCTCGCTCGGCGCCTCCCTGGCGCGTGCCCTGGAGGGCGGTGGCGCGCCCGGCGACAGCGGCGGGCCCCTGTTCCTGGTGCTGCCCGACGGCAGCCTGGTCCTGATCGGCGTCCTGACCGGCGGCCATGCGCCCACCGAGGCGGCGGAGGTCGAGGGCGCCATCTTCAACGGCAAGCTGATGCTCGGCTACGGCGGCATCACGCTGTGGCAGTCGGTGCCCTTCTTCTACGACTGGCTGCAGGAGAATTCCTTCCTGCGCTGGACCTCGGCCGAGGCCGGCGACGGCGACTGGTCCTCGCCCGGCCACTGGAGCGGCGGCGTCGTGCCGAACAACGCCCAGGGCTACGTCGAGGGCGGCCGGGCGCGCTACTACAACGTCACGCTCGACCAGGCCGGCCGCACCCGCCTCGACATCGACGCGACGGTCGACAGCCTCACCGTCAGGAACGCGCTGGCGCGGCTCGACATCCTCAAGTCCCGGACGCTGGAGACCGAGGCCGGCACGACCCTCTCCTCGGGCCTGCTCCACGTCGACGGCTCGTTGAAGGCCGCCTGGCTCGACCTGCTCGGCGGTACCCTGGCCGGCCGCGGCCGGGTCTCGACCTCGGCCGGGCTGCTGCAGACCGGCGGCACCGTCTCGCCGGGCGGCACCGGCGCTATCGGAAGGCTTTCGATCGAGGGGACTTTCGACCAGCGCGGCGGCCGGCTGCTCGCGGAGCTGAAGGGCGCCGAGGCGGACCGGCTCGAGGTCACCGGCGGCACCGCGCGCCTCGGCGGCACGCTGGAGGTCGGCCTGCTCAGCGCGCCGCCCGACATCGGGGCGCGCTTCACGGTCGTCACCGGCGACGATCTCGAGCTCTCGAAGCTGGACGATCCCGAGCCGCTCGGCGCCGTGACCTTCCAGCTCGTCGGCTCGCCCCAGGCTCTCAGCCTGGAGGTCGGCCGCCAGCCGCTGACCAACCTTGCCACCGACGCCAACCAGGCCGCGATCGCGGCGGTGCTCGACGCGGGCCGCACGAGCGGCCTGTTCCCGCGCTCCTTCTACGACAGCCTCGATCCGCTCCTGGCCCCCGAGCTGGCCCGCGCCTTCGACCAGATCGGCGGCGCCTCGACGACGGCCGGCACCACCGCCCGGATCACCTCGGCCCAGTTCCTCGGCGCGGCCTCGCAGCGCGTCGCGGCGGTGCGCGCCGGCGGCGCGCTCGGCGGCGACAACGCGACGGCGCTGCGGCTGCTGATGTCACCCGATCCCGAAGCCTCGGTGCTGATCGACGCCGGCCTCGACCCCAGCGACGAGCAGCTGCTCAGCCGGCCGCGATTCGCCGGGCCGAGCGACGGGCTGGGCACCGCCGCGGCCGCAGGACCGGTCTTGGCGCTCGGCCGCGGCAGCGACCAGACCTCCGGCTCCGACGCCCTGCCGTTCGGCGTCTGGGTGCAGCCCTACGGGCTTTGGGCTTCGCGCGACGGCGAGAGCCGGGGCGACCGGTACGACACCACCCTGGGCGGCCTTGCCGCCGGCGCCGACTACAGGCTGTCCGGCGAGGGCGCCGAGTCGGGCCTCCTGCTCGGCCTGTCCTTCGGCTACGCGCGCGCCGACACCGGCTACGACGATCTCGACGGCAGCACCCGGCAGCGCAGCTACCAGGCGGGCCTCTATTCCGGCTGGTGGGACGGGCCCTGGAGCCTCGATGCCGGCCTCGGCATCGCGCTCAACCGCTACGAGACCGAGCGGACCGTCGCCTTCGGCGCCGTCAAGGAGACCGCGGAAGGCCGCTACGACGGCTACGAGGTCTCGGGCTACCTGGAGGGGGGCCGCCGCTTCGAGCTCGAGCTCGGCACCGGAGCCGCGCTCGAGGTGACGCCGCTGGCCGGCCTGCAGTTCCTGCACCTCTCGACCGAGAGCTACGACGAGAGCGGCGCCGGCAGCCTGGATCTCAGCGTCGGCTCGGACCGCACGACCAGCCTGCGCTCGAGCCTGGGCGCCGCCTTCGGCTACCCGCTGCAGCTCGATGCCGAAACCCTGCTGCGGCCCGAGGTGCACCTTCGCTGGAGCCACGAGTTCGCCGACACCCACAGTTCCCTCGACGCGCGCCTTGCGGCCGGCGGCACCGGCTTCGCGATCCGCTCCGGCGACCTCGGCCGCGACGCGGCGCTGATCGGAGCGGGCGTCTCCGCCGAGATCGGCAGCAACCTCGATCTCTCGCTCGGCTACGACGCCCAGGTCCAGAGCGGTTACATCGCCCACGCCGTCACCGGCCTTCTGCGCTGGTCGTTCTGACCGGCGCCGGCCCGGCCAAGGTGCCGCGGAACCCCCTGCCCGCGACTCCGTTGCTCCGGAGGAACGGCAAGGACGAACACGATGGAGCAGCGCGGCAGCGGGACCGGCCGCCGGGCGCAGCGACCGCGGTCGGCAGCGGATGGGGGCGGCGCGCTGGCACGCGACGCCCTGATCGGCGCCATCGCCGGCACGGCGGCGACGGTCGCCATGACCCTGGCGGCCGACGCGCTGTTCCGGCGATTGCCGGCGCGCGAGCGCTACCCTCTGCCGCCGCGGGAGCTGACCGAGCGCGCGCTGGCCGCCGCAGGGGCCAGGGAGGTCTTCGACGAGCCCGGCCTGCAGGCCGCGACGCTGGCCAGCCACTTCGGCTTCGGCGCCGCCTCGGGCGCGCTCTACGGTCTTCTCGCGCGGCCCTCGAGCCGCGGCACAGGCCGGCTCGGCGGCGCGCCGGCGGCCCTGGAGGGCGTCGGCTTCGCGATCGGCGTCTGGACCGCCAGCTACTTCGGCTGGGTGCCGGCCTTCGGCCTGCTGCGGTCCGCCTCCTCGCACCCCGCACGGCGCAACGCGCTGATGCTGTCGGTCCATCTGGTGTGGGGCTCGTCGCTGGGCCTCGTCGCCCAGGGCCTTTCCCGGGCGCTCAAGCCGATCGCCGGGGGCGAACTGCGCGACCGCTGACGGCCCGGGTGGCGGTTCGGCTCGGCTTCAGGACTTCGACTTGTGCTCCGGCTTGCCCTTGCGCTTGGTGGAGGCCATCTCGTCGAGCTCCTTCTCGCTCATCGATTCGTACATCGACTTCGAGGCGCCCTGGAGGTCGCCGACCTTGGTCTCGCCGCGCTTCGCCGAGAGGGCGGCACCGGCGGCCTTCTGCTGGGACTGTGACTTCGCTGGCATGCTCCTGCTCCTTTGCAGCCGCGGTCCCCGCGGCGCCGAGATCCTGCACCCGCCACGAAGCAGGAAACGAACAGGCGGACGCCAGGTTCGGCGCTAGACCTGGAGCACGCAGAAAAAATCCGCACAAAAAAGGAGAGCGGCCCGAAGGCCGCTCTCCAAACCCGCTGCCGAGGGCAGGGCGCCTACTCTTTCTCGGCGGCCTCGAGCTCCTGCTCGAGCGCCTCGAGAACCTCCCTGCCGTCCTCCCCGACCATCTCGATGTACTGGTCGCGGACCTGCTGGGCGCGCTCCTCGAAGACCGCGCGCTCCTCGGCGCTGAGGCGGATCATCTTGATGTCCGGCTTGGCCTCCTTGATCATCTCGAGGCGCTTCTCGTTGAACTCCTCCTGGACCTCGAAGATGTAGTCGGCGAGCTCGGCGACGGTTTCGTCGATCATCTGCCGCTGCTCGTCCGTGATGTCGGCGGCGTACCAGTCGGAATTGGTCACGACGGTCGTCGTGAACTGCTGCTGGCCGGCCCAGATCATGTAGTCGCTGACCTCGTAGAACTTCATCTCCTGGATCGCGAAGATCGGATTGACCTGGCCGTCGATCTGCTTGAGCTGCAGGCCGCCGTAGACCTCGCCGTAGGGCATCGGTGTCGGGCTGGCGCCGAAGGCCTCGTAGGCGGTGACGAGCATCGGCGAGACCATGGTGCGCATCTTGAAGTTGTCGAAGTCCTCGGGCGAGCGGACCTCCTTGTTGGTGGTCCAGACCATCTCGCCTTCCGGATACATGGTCAGCAGCTTCAGGCCCTTCTCCTCGAAGTCGCCGCCGAGCCGCTCGTAGATCGTCGGACTGTCGGTCAGGACCTTCTTGTTGGCGGCGTTGTTCTCCGACAGCAGGTAGGGGATCGAGAAGACCTGGATCTCGGGTACCATGGTGCCGAGGTGGCCCGGGGAGGCATTGGCGAACTGGATCGCGCCCTGGGTGACCAGCTCGGTCAGGTCCGCCGAGGTGCCGAGCGTGCCGTAGGCGTAGACCGTGACGGTCACGTCGCCGCCGGACTTCTCCTCGATGCGCTTCTTGAACTCCTGGGCGTACTGGTCCTGGACGCTGCCGTCGATCTCCTCGATGGCGAACTTCCACTCGGCGGCCTCGACCGAGGCGGCGCCGACGGTCAGGCCGAGCGCCGCGGCGCCGGCCAGCAGGAAGGAAAGTCTTCTGGTCGGAAGCATCTGTGCAACCTCCTTGTTCTGTTTCTCTGGTTCGTCGTAGCCGGCTACCGCCCGCATCCGGACAAGCCGCACGGCTCATCCCGTCGCAACGCGGAACGCCGGCTGTTCGACCTGATCGTTGAACCATCGAAGGTAGGAGATATAATGAACAGGTCAATGTATATATTGAACCATGACAAGTTGGATACCTGACCTCAGCGGCGCAAGCGCGCCCCTCTACCTCGCGATCGCCAACGCCCTCGGCGAGGCGATCGAGACGCGGGAGCTGCCCCAGGGCGTCAAGCTGCCGACCCACCGCCAGCTGGCGCTCAGCCTCGGTGTCAGCGTGCAGACGGTGAGCGCGGCCTACCGGGAGGCGGAGCGGCGCGGCCTGGTGGTGGGGGAAACCGGCCGCGGCACCTTCGTGCGCGGCAACGGCCAGATCTTGGAATCGCAGTTCATCATGCCGCGCCGGCACGAGCACCTGATCGACCTCTCGATCAACCGCCCGGCCAGCGGCTTCGTCCACGCCGAGGCGGTCCACGCCGTCTTCGGCGCGCTCGCCGAATCGATGGACCTGGCCTCGATGACCGCCTGCCGGCCGGTGCAGGGCCTCGACCAGCACCGCGTCGCCGCGGTCGAGTGGCTGACCCGGCGCAGCGTGCAGGCCGCGGTCGACCAGGTGGTGATCTGCAACGGTGCCGCCCACGGCCTGCTGCTGGCCCTGGCCACGGTCGCCGACCCGGGCGACACGGTGGTCACCGACGAGCTGACCGATCACGGCGCCATCCTGCTGGCCAGCACCCTGCATCTGCGGCTCAAGCCCTTGCCCTGCGACGAGCAGGGCATCCTGCCCGACGGCTTCGCCGCCGCCTGCGCCGCTGGCGACGTCCGCGCCCTCTTCACGATTCCGACCCTGAACAACCCGACCTGCACGGTGATGCCGCTCGAGCGGCGCCGGGCGCTGGCCGCGATCGCCCGGCGCCACGGGGTCGCCATCGTCGAGGACGATCCCTACTCGATGCTGCTGGAGAACCCGCCACCGGCGCTGTCGAGCTTCGCGCCGGAGCTCAGCTACTATGTCACGACCTTCACCAAGTCCCTGATGCCCGGGGTGCGCACCGGCTACCTGGTGGGGCCGCCGGCGCAGGTGCCGCGCATCGTCTCCCGCCTGCGCGCCACCTCCTGGATGGCGACCCCCCTGGTCGCCGAGATCGCGAGCCAGTGGCTCAGCGACGGCACCGCCGACCGGCTGATCCAGTGGCAACGCGACGAGATGACGGCGCGCCAGAAGATCCTGCAGCGGGCCCTGCGCGGGTTCCGGTACCGCTGCCAGCGCCACGCCCTGCACGCCTGGCTGACGATTTCCGAGCAGTGGCGGGTCGAGGCTTTCGTGGCCAGTCTGCGCCAGCGCAACGTCGCGGTGACGCCGGCGGAGGTCTTCATGGTCGGACGCGGCAACGAACCCCACGCGGTGCGGCTGTCGCTGGGGGCGACCCGCTCGCGCGCCCAGTTCGAGCAGGGGCTGACGGTGATCGCCGAGCTGCTGCGCCGCGATCCCGAGCCGCTGCTCGCCGAGGCGTGAGCGCCGGCAATGGAGGCCCGATTGTCATGATACAATTGTCAACTTGACATGATCGGTGTCCCTCTCAAGCATTGATCGGTCTGCGATTGACGCCCGTCGACCGGCGGCGGACGGAACAGGGGACTGCCGCGGCCGAAGGCGTCGGCGCGGTCCGATGGGGGAGACATGGCCGAGAGACGATCGGGCCAGACGGAGCCGGGCGGCGCCATGAAGGCGCTCGCGGCGATCGATCGCGTGATTGCCAGGTTCGAGAGCATCGTGCTGGCCTATGGCGTGATCCTGATGGCGATCAACTCGGTCGCCAACGTCATCGGCCGCTTCCTGCTCGGGCAGTCGATCTACTTCTCGCAGGAACTGAACGAGTTCCTGATCGTGCTGGTCACCTTCGTCGGCCTCGGCTACGCGACCCGTCAGGGGCGCCACATCCGCATGTCGGCCTTCTATGACCAGTTGCCCGATCGCGGCCGCAAGGCGCTGATGATCCTGATCGCCGCGCTGACCGGCACGATCATGCTGGTGCTGGCCTACTACTCCTACCTCTACGTCGACCGCCTGGCCCGCCTCGGCAAGGTCACGCCCTCGCTGCAGGTACCGCTCTACCTGACCTACCTGTGGGTCCCCGTGGGCTTCGTGATCACCGGCATCCAGTACTACCTGACGGTGGTCCGCAACTTCCAGAAGCATGACGTCTACATCTCCTTCGACAACATCGACAGCTACGACGAGGTCGACGACCTCCTGCCGCCGGCGCCGCGCGAGGACATGCCCGGTGAACGGCCGGGGCCGGACCTCACGCCGCCGGATGGCCCCGGCAAGGAGCGCTCGCCATGACCGCCGCCATGGTCGGGACGATGATCGTCCTGCTGCTGCTGGGCTTCCCGATGATGGTGCCGCTGCTCGGCGCCACGATGCTCGGCTTCTTCGTCTTCTTCGCCGGCATGAAGCCGGAAATCATGATCCAGCAGATGATCGGGGGCGTGAAGCCCTCGGCGCTGATCGCCGTGCCGATGTTCATCCTGGCGGCCGACATCATGACCAAGGGACACTCGGCCAACCGCCTGCTCGACCTGGTGATGAGCTTCGTCGGCCACGTGCGTGGCGGCCTGGCGATCACCACCGCCACGACCTGCACGCTGTTCGGCGCCGTCTCCGGCTCGACCCAGGCGACGGTCGTCGCGGTCGGCGGGCCGCTGCGGCCGAAGATGCTGGAGGCCGGCTACAAGGACTCCTTCGTAATGGCGCTGTGCATCAATGCCAGCGACATCGCCTTCCTGATTCCGCCCTCGATCGGGATGATCATCTACGGCGTGATCTCCGGGACCTCGATCGCCGAGCTGTTCATCGCCGGTATTGGCCCGGGCCTGCTGATCCTCTTCATGTTCTCGCTCTACTCCTATTTCTACGCCTGGATCACCGGCATCCCGACCCAGCCGAAGGCGACCTGGGGCGAGCGCCTGACGGCGATCAAGGGCTCGATCTGGCCCTTCGGCTTTCCGCTGATCATCATCGGCGGGATCTACGGCGGCATCTTCAGCCCGACCGAGGCGGCCTCGGTCTGCGTCGTCTACGCCGTCGTGCTCGAGTGCCTGGTCTTCCGCTCGATCAAGCTCAGCGAGCTGCCGGAGATCGCCCTTTCGACCGGGTTGATCACGGCGGTGGTGTTCATCCTCGTCGCCGCCGGCGCCGCCTTCTCCTGGACCATCTCCTTCGCCCAGATCCCGCAGGCGATCCTGGGCTCGATCGGCCTCGACCAGGCCGGCCCCTACATGGTGCTGGTGGCGATCTCGATCGCCTTCTTCGTCGGCTGCATGTTCGTCGACCCGATCGTGGTTATCCTGGTCCTGGTGCCGATCTTCGCGCCGATCGTCGACGCCTCGGGCCTCGACCCCGTACTGGTCGGCATCATCATCACGCTGCAGGTCGCGATCGGCTCGGCGACTCCGCCCTTCGGCTGCGACATCTTCACGGCGATCGCGATCTTCCGGCGCCCCTACTTCGACGTCATCAAGGGCACGCCGCCCTTCATCTTCATGCTGCTGGCGGCCGCTGCGGGCCTGATCCTGTTCCCGGAGATCGCGCTGTTCCTGCGCGATGCGGCATTCGACAAGTAGCGCGGGCGAGAAAGGCGAGGCCATGTTCAAGACCATCGTCGTCGCGGTCGACGGATCGGACCACGCCGCCAAGGCGGCGGAGCTGGCAATCGACCTGGCGAAGCGCTACGGCGCGCGGCTGTTCGCGCTCAGCGTCTACCGCCACTACAGCAAGCTCGAGAGCAGCCACTCGATGGTGCGTACCCGCGAGGTCCCGGAGTCGCCGGACGCGACCCTCAGCCTGCTCGCGCGCGAGGCCGCCCAGTGGGTCGTCGACAAGGCCGACGAGGCCGACTTCCCGGGCGTCGAGCCGGTCGTGCGGCGGGGCCCGGCGGCGCGCACCATCATCGAGTTCGCCAAGGAATCGGGCGCCGACGCCGTCGTCATCGGCAGCCGCGGGCTGGGCGACATCACCGGCATGCTGCTCGGCAGCGTGTCGCACAAGGTCAACAGCCTGGCCGGCTGTACCTGCATCACGGTGAAGTAGCGGGACCGGCCCGACAGACGGCCGGCCCCGGGGAGGAAGGAATGCCCCTCGGAGGGAGCGAGAAGAGCGCAGCGCCACGATCGACGCGGCGCGCCGGCTTCGCGCTTGCGGCGGGGCTGGCGGTCGGGCTGGCCGGCGCGACGGCGCCTGCGACCGCGCAGGATACCCTCGAGCGCGTGCGTTCCGGCGAGCCCCTGCGCATCGGCGTCGCCAACGAGCGTCCCTACGCCTGGGTGGAGGAGAACGGCCGGGCGACCGGCGAGGCGCCGGAGATCGCCCGGCAGGTGCTGTCCGAGATCGCGCCGGAGAGCCGGATCAAGGCGAGCGCGATGGACTTCGGCGCCCTGATCCCGCGTCTGCAGGGCGGCGAGATCGACGTCATCGCGGCCGGCATGTTCATCACGCCGGCGCGCTGCGCCCAGGTCGCCTTCAGCGAACCGACCTACGTCGTGGGGGAGGCCTTCGCCGTGCGCCGCGGCAACCCTGCCGGGGTCACCGACTACCGTGCGATCTCGGAGCAGGAGTCGGTGCGGGTCGGCCTGATCGCCGGCACGGTCGAGTACAACTACGCCCTGGTGACCGGCATTCCGGCCGACCGCGCGCCGCTCTATCGCAGCTTCGACAAGGCGATCGAGGCCCTCAAGGCCGGCGAGGTCGAGGCGGTCGGCCTGACCAGCCTGACGGCCCAGGGCATCGCCGCCGCGGATCCCGAGATCGATGCCACGGAGCAGTTCTTCCCGGTTCTCGACGGGCAGGAGGTCAAGGGCTACGGCGGCTTCGCCTTCCGCAAGGAGGACCAGGCCCTGCGCCAGGCTTTCGACGCGGCGCTCAAGGATTTCCTCGGCAGCGAGGCGCACTGGCAGCTGGTCGAGCCTTTCGGCTTCACCCCCGAGATGGCGGCCGACCGGACGGTCGAGGAGCTCTGCGCCCGCTGAGCGCGCTCGCGCGATCCGCCCTATCCCGGAAAGGCCTCGTCCCAGCGGCAGGGCAGGGACCGGCCGCCGGCGGTAAGCCCCCCGGCGCGCGCCCGTTCGGCTTCGTCGAGGTCGCCCCAGAGCGTCTGCGCCTCGGCCCCGGCCTCGGCATCGCCCTGGCCGGCGGCGACCGAGAGCCAGGCATAGGAGAGCGCCCGGTCCTGCGGGCGGCCCGAGACGCGCTCGGCGACGCGGCGCATGACCCGAACCCCGTCGACGACCTCGCCGGAATAGATCCGGCCGAGCTTGCGGGAGGCAGGGGCGTGCCCCTGGGCGGCGGCCCGGCACAGCCAGTCGGTGGCGGCCCGGGTGTCGTAGAAGCCTTTGCGGTCGCCGAGCGAGCAGCAGAGCGCCTCGCCGACCCTGTACTGGGCCTCGACCTGGCCGGCGCGCGCGGCCTCGATGTTGTTCTCGTAGACGACCTCGTCCTTGGCCATGTTGGCGCCCTCCATGGCCGCGCCGGCACAGCCGCCGAGCGCGAGCAGGAGGCAACCGTTCAGGAGTCCCGTGACCGTGAGCCGCATCGTGCTTTCCCCCAAAAAGCGCAACCAGAGCGTCAGAGGTTCACCGGGCGGCGCCAGGACTCAATGCGAGTCGTCGCGATGGCGGCCGCGCAGGGAGAGATAGAAGTCGTAGATCGCCAACAGCACGCCGATCGTCACCACGACGATGAGGTCGAGGCGCCACACGAAGCCGACCAGGACCGCCAGGAAGCCGATGAAGCCTGCCAGTGCGAAGAGCGCCAGCACCTTGTCGAGCCATGTCATGCCAGTCTCGCCTCCTGCGGGTTGCCGACCGCGGCGTGGTCCGCGGCCAGCGTGCGCTGCAGCCAGGCCGCTGTCCGCAGCAGCCGCTCGTCCTCGCCCTTGCGGCCGATCAGCTGGACGCCCATCGGCAGCCCCGTCTCTCCGGACAGCAGCGGCAGGGTCACCGCCGGCACGCCGAGCAGGGTCCAGAGGGCATTGAACGACGGCTTTCCGGTGATCGCCAGATCGCGCGGTGCCTCGCCGGGCGCCGACGGCGTGACGATCGCGTCGTAGCGCTGCAGGACCCGGTCGAGGCCGGCGCGCAGGACGGTGGCCCAATCGGCTGCGGCCAGGAACTCCAGGGCCGAGACCTTTCGGCCGTCGTCGATCGCCTGCTTGAGCACCGGGCTCAGCAGCGCGCCGTGGCGCTCCAGGTAATGGCCATAGTTGCGGGCGATGCCGACGTGCTGGAGACGCAGCTGCGCCGGGAGGCCCTCGGCGAACTCGCGCGGCAGCGCGACCTCGTCGCAGATCCCCTCGTCGATCTCGCCGAGTGCCTCGAGCAGCTCGGCGAAGGCCGCGACCGTGTCCGGCGCCGCCTCCTCCCAGCTCGGCCCCTTCACGAAGGCGAGCAGCGGGCGAACCGGTGGCTTCGCCTGGGTGGCGGCGCAGAGAGGCAGGTCGGCCACGAGGCGGGTGTCGGCGTCGCCGGCATCGTGGCCCTGCAGGACCTCGGCGAGCAGCGCCGCCCCCTGCAGGTCGCGCGCGAAGGTGCCGAGCGTGTCGAGCTCGCGCGACTGCAGCAGCACGCCGCCGCGCGGAATCAGGCCGAAGCTCGGCTTGAAGCCGACGATGCCGCAGAAGGCCGCCGGGCGGATCACCGATCCGGCCGTCTGGGTGCCGATCGCCAGCGGCACCATGCCGGCGGCGACGGCCGCGGCCGAGCCCTGGGAGGAGCCGCCGGGCGTGTGCTCGGGGTTGTGCGGGTTGCGGGTCGGTCCAGGTGCGAAGTAGGCGAGCTCCGTCGTCACGGTCTTGCCGAAAACCAGCGCGCCGGCCTGGCGCAGGCGCGTCACCAGGACGGCGTCGTGTTCCGGGCGCCGGCCGGCGTCGGCCGGGGTGCCGTTCTCGGTCGGCATGTCGGCCGTGTCGATCGTATCCTTGAGTGCCACCGGAACGCCGTGCAGCGGGCCGAGCGGGCGGCCGTGCTTGCGATGGGCGTCGAGCCGCTCCGCCTGTGCGCGGACATGGGCGGGGTCGAGAAAGGCGAAGGCCCGCACTTCCGCCTCGACCGCTTCGCAGCGAGCGAGAAAAGCCTCCGCCACCTCGGCGGCGGAGAGCGCGCCGCTGGCGAGGCGGTCGCGCAGCTCGAGCACGGGCAGGCGGTTCGCGCCGCCCTTCGTCTCAGCGGGCGCCATAGACCAGGCCGGGCAGCCAGAAGACGATCTGCGGGAAGATGTAGAGCAGCGCCATGGCGATCAGGACCATGGCCAGGTAGGGCATGCAGCCGCGGAAGATCTGCACGAGCTGGATCTGTGGTGGCGCGATTCCCTTCAGGTAGTAGGCCGACATGGCCATCGGCGGGGTCAGGAAGGAGGTCTGCAGGTTCAGCGCGATCAGGATGCCGAAGAACAGCGGGTCCACGCCGAACTGCGCCAGCAACGGCAGGAAGATCGGCACGAAGATGATGATGATCTCCGACCATTCCAGCGGCCAGCCGAGCAGGAAGATGATGAGCTGCGCCAGGATCAGGAACATCAGCGGCGTGAGGTCCAGGCTGGTCACGAAGGTCGCGATGACGTGCTCGCCGCCCAGATAGGAAAAGACCGAAGAGAAGGTCCAGGAGCCGACAAACAGCCAGCAGACCATGGCCGAGGTGCGCACGGTCAAATAGACCGATTCGCGCAGCCGGTCCCAGGTCAGCGCGCGATAGATCGCCGCCAGGAACAGCCCGCCGAGGGCGCCCACGGCGGCCGCCTCGGACGGAGTCGCGAGACCGAACAGGATGGCGCCGAGCACCGAGCTGATCAGAAGGGCGAGCGGCAGGAAGGAGGTCGCAAGCAGCAGCATCAGCTTGCCGGTGCCGATCGGCTCGAACTCGTCGTCGCGCAGCTTGGGCGCGACCTTCGGATCGAGCGTGGCTCGACCGATGACGTAGACGACGTAGAGACCGGCCAGCAGCATGCCGGGGAGCAGCGCGCCTGCGTAGAGCTGGACGATCGAGACGCCGGAGGTGGCCGCGTACACGATCAGCATGATCGAGGGCGGGATCAGGATGCCCAGCGTGCCGCCGGCGCAGATCACGCCGGAGGCGAAACTGACGTCGTAGCGCGCCTTCAGCATGGCGGGGAAGGCGAGCAGCCCCATCAGCGTGACGACGGCGCCGACGATGCCGGTCGCGGTGGCGAACAGCGCACAGGTGATCAGCGCCGCGACGGCCATCGAGCCCGGAACCCGTCGCGCCGCGATCTGCAAAGTCGAGAACAGCCTGCTGACGATGTTGGCTCGCTCGACGATGTAGCCCATGAAGAGGAACAGGGGCACCGCCGTCAGAACGTCGTTCGCCATCACCGAATAGGTCTGGTTGACGAGCAGGTCGAATATCCGGTTGTCGAATATCGTCTGCATGCGCGCCGGGTCGTAGTAGGCGTAGTAGCCGAAGGCGACGCCGAGTGCCATCAGCGTGAAGGCGATCGGAAAGCCAAGCATGATGACGAAGATGAAGATGCCGAGCATCATCACGGCGATCTGCGGGTCCGTCATGGCTCAGCTCCTGCGCGGGCGGTCTGGATCGGCGTCGCCGACAGCGTCCGGGACCACGACGTCGACAGCCTCGCTGCCGTGCGCCAGGATGGCGCCGATCTTGCCCTCGAGCAGTTGCTTCTCGATTTCCTCGACGTCCTCCTCGCGGGCCGGCCAGCTGCCGCGCTTGAGGCAGAGCAGGCAGCGACAGACCTGGGCGGTGCCCTGAATGAACAGCAGCAGCCCGGCCGCCACGATGATGAACTTGAACTGGAAGATCGGAATATTGGCCGGACTCATCACGCTAACCTCCAGATATCTGTAGGAGCGTGAGAAGTACTTCCAGCCGGCGATCACCAGGGCGATCACTCCTGGAAAGAAGAACAGGATGTAGAGGACGAGCTCGACACCAGCCTGCACGCGCTTCGGCCACAGGCGGTAGAGCACGTCGCCGCGGACGTGGCCGTCGCGCGACAGCGTGTAGGCACCGGCCATCATGAAAAGGGTGCCGTACATCAGGTAGGACAGGTCAAACGCCCAGGGCGTCGGCGCGCGCAGAAGGTAGCGGACGAAGACCTCGTAGCCGACGCCGAAGGTCATGACCAGAATCGACCAGGCGAAGGCCTTGCCGAACCAGGCGCTGATCGTGTCACAGACGTGGATGTAGCGTTCCATGCAGGCCGCTCACCTCGGGAGGCACACGGGCGGGGGGGGGGGGGGGGGGGGG
>NZ_JBBDQW010000065.1:46182-50702 GCF_040905785.1 Tistlia sp. | reverse complement strand
CCTCGGGCGCCACAGGGGCGGCGGGGGCGTCGGTGACGCCCCGGCCGGAAAGGTGTCGGGCAGCGCGCGCTTGGCTAGAAGGTGAGCTTGCCCGGGAAATAGTGGTCGTAGGCCTGCTTGTAGCCGGCCTGGTTGGTCAGCATGTAGTAGGCGACACGCTCCGTCCAAGCCTTCTGGCTGTCGAGGATCTTCTGGAAGAAGGCGTCCTCGGCGCCGAACTTGCCGACGACTTCGTCCCAGGCCTCGAGCTGCTTCGCCAGCACGGAGTCCGGCGTGCGGCGGACGTTGACGCCGTCCTCGTTGATCAGCTTCTGCAGGTCGCTCGAATAGTTGTCCATGGCCAGGCCGAAGTTGGCGGTGTTCGCCGCCTCGACCGCGTAGCGGACGATCGCCTGTAGGTCCGGGTCGAGGCCGTCGTAGACGTCCTTGTTGAAGATGATCTCGAAGGTCTCGGCGGCCTGGTGGAACGAGCCGAGCATGTAGTAGTCGGCGACGTCCTGCGCACCGAAGCGCCGGTCGGAGGTCGGATTGTTGAACTCGAAGGCCTCGATGACCCCGCGCTCCAGGGCCGGCACGATCTCGCCGCCGGGAAGCTGGGTGACGCTGACGCCCATCGACTGCATGACGTCGGTCGCGAGGCCGACGGTGCGGTACTTGAGGCCCTGCAGCTGGTCGGCGGACGTGATCTCCTGCTTGAACCAGCCGAGCGGCTGTTCCGGCATCGGCATGCAGAACCAGCCGACCAGATTCAGGCCGAGGATGTCCTGGACCAGCTCGCGATAGAGCTCGGAGCCGCCGCCGTTGGTGAACCAGGCCAGCATCAGGGTGCCGTCGCCGCCGTAGACCGGGCCGGTTCCGAACAGCGAGGCCGCCTTGTTCTTGCCGTACCAGTAGGCCGGGACCGTGTGGGCGGCGTCGAGGATGCCGTCGTTGACCGCATCCTGGACCTGGAAGGCCTGGACGACGGCGCCTGACGGCAGGAGATCGACCTGCAGGCGGCCGCCGGACATCTCGTTCACACGGTCGGCGTACTGCTGCGCCATCTCCTGGAAGATGTCGGAAGAGGTCCAGGAAGACTGCATCTTCAGGACCTTGGGGGTCTGGGCCGAGACGATGGCCGGCGCCGCGAGGGCGCTGGCCGCGCCGGCGGTGGCTACGGCGCCTGTCCTGAGAAACTTGCGGCGGTTGAGAGCTTTGCTTTCCACGATATCTTCCTCCCTAGGTCGGCACTTGCGCTTGCCTTGTGGCCCGCGTTTGGGCGGACATTTGTGTGACAGTTTTGAACCTGTCCAAGGTGATGGTACGGGCAATGCGGTTGTCTTGGCAACGTGCTCTGCGCGGTCCTCGGCGAGGCGCTTGCGGTTTTCCGCCGTGGCGCCGCGGCGCGCCGCGGCCTCGGGGGCACAACAAATCCTTTGGGAACCAGGGGCGGCGGCCGCCTGTTCTCGCGGTGACGATGGCCGAACGAGGAACATCATGACCGAGAACAGCGAAACCGCCGCCAGGGACAAGCTCTGGCACCTGGTCGAGGAGATCGGCACGGGTATGCTGGTCACCGAGGACGAGGGGCTGCTGCGCGGCCGGCCGATGACGGTCACCGCGCGCCCCGAGCTGAACGAGCTCCACATGCTGACCCGGCGCTCGTCGCACAAGGCGAAAGAACTTGCCGAGGAGGCGCATGCCAGCATGGTCTTCGCCGACCGCGAGAAGGGCGAGTACGTGTCGCTCTCGGGCGCCGCGCGCATCTCCCAGGACCGCGAGGAGATTCGCGCCCTGTGGGGGCCCTACGCCGACGCCTGGTTCGACGAGGGCCCCGAGGGCGATGACGTGGCGATGGTCCGCTTCCGCGCGCTGCGTGCCGAGTACTGGGACACCACCACCTCGGTGCTCAAGCAGGCCTGGCAGATTGCCCTGGCCGCGCGCTCGGACGAGACGCCGCAACTGGGCGAGCAGCGCAAGCTGAAGCTCTGACTCCTCGCGTCCACCGGCCTCGGCTCAGGCGCCGGCGCCGCCCCGCTCCGAGCGGGCATCGTCTCGGTCGACGACCAGGGTGATGCGGCCGGTACGCGTCTGGTCCCGCTTGACGAGTCGGTCGGGCGGCAGCCAGAGCGAGACCTGGGTCCCGGCGCCGACCTCGCTCTCGATCGAGAGGTGGCCGCCGTGCATCTCGGCGTAGGTCGAGGCGATGTGCAGGCCCAGGCCGGCACCCTCGTGGCTGCGGCTCATCGCCTGCTCGATCTGGAAGAAGGGCTTGAAGACGTCGGCCAGCTTGTCGCGCGGGATGCCGACGCCGCGGTCGCGGATGGTGATCCGCGCCCAGCCGTCCTGCATCACGGCGACGTCCATCGAGATCTCCCGATCCTCGGGACTGAACTTCACCGCATTGCCGAGCAGGTTGATCAGGATCTGCTTGAGCAGACGTTCGTCGCCCCGCACGTAGGGGAGGGCTGGGGGCGCGCGCAGAACGAGGCGGCCGTGGCCGACGCCGAGCGAGCCGCGGATCATGCCGGCGCAGCCGTTGACCAGGCCCGACAGGGGGAAGATCTCCTCCTCCAGCTCGACCTTGCCGGCCTCGATCTTGGCGACGTCGAGGACCTCGTTGACCATGCGCAGCAGGTGCAGGCCGCTGGCGTTGATGTCCTTGGCGTAGCCTTTGTAGGCCGGTGGCGCGATGGGGCCGAGCATTTCCTCCGCGATCATGTCGGAGAAGCCGATGATCGCGTTCAACGGGGTGCGCAGCTCGTGACTCATGTTCGCCAGGAACTCCGTCTTGGCCCGGTTCGCCATGATCACCTGCTCGGTGGCCGCCCGTTCCGCCTCCAGGGCCCGCACCCGCTCCGTCACGTCGCGGAAGGTGAAGACCGTGATCTCGCGGCTCTGCCGCCGCTGCTCGCGCGGATGCCGGCTGACCTCCAGCCGCGACCGCCCGACCTGGAGCTCGACGATGCGTTGCCCGCCGTCGGCACCGCGGACCGTGATCTGCCTCGGAGCGTCGGGTTCCGCGTCCGCGACGTCGCGAAGCCTCTCGAAGGCCGGCAGCACGCGCGCCAGGGGACGGCCCTGCACGGCGGCCGCCTGGACCCCGAGAATCTCGGCCGCCGTCGAGTTGAACAGCTCGATCCGGCCCTGGCTGTCGGTGATCGCGATGCCGTCGAAACTGTCCTCGACGACCTGGGCCATCAGCGCGCGCCGGTAGGCGCCAGCCATCCGCTGCTTGAAGATCTGGACCGCCTGGCTCTCGATCTCCCGGACGCTGCGGGCGCCGAGGAAGAGCGCGAGCAGCACCAGCCAGGCGGCGATGTCCAGGATGAGCGGCCACAGCATCTGGGCCAGGACGCTCACGGCGAAGAGCCCGCAGGCCACCGCGGCCGCCGCCAGGACGGATCGGTGCCAAGACCAGCGGCGTGCGCCGGCTGCGGCGCCGAGCGCCAGAAGCAGGAGGACGGCGACCGTCACGGCCGGACCGCTGCGCCGCAGCGCGCGGTCCTGGACCAGGGACTCGTAGGCCAGCGCCTGCATCGTCACGCCCGACAGCGTCCGGTAGACCGGCACGCTTACGTAGTCGCCGAGCTCCAGTGCCGTGGCGCCGACGATGACCTTCCGGCCGGCGACCGCGTCGGCGGGGAAGCGTCCTTCAAGCACGTCGTCGACAGACAGCTTCGGGATCGAGCCCGGGTCGATGCCGTAGTCGATGAAGAAGAAGGGATAGTCGAGGCGGGCGTTGCCGGCCAGCAGGGCGGCCATGGAGGGGCGGAAGGTGCGGCCGTCGAACTGCCCGATCGGGTAGCGGCGGACGGCGCCGTCGGCGGCGACGTCGACGTTGACTCCGCCGATGGCGGCGCTCTCCGAGAAGATGTCGAGGGGCTTGAAGTCGAGAAGCTCGGTTGAGGCCTGCCCCGTGGTGTCCTGCTGGTTGAAGGCCGCGAGGATGACCCGGCCGCCGTGGCGGCGGAGCGTCTCGGCCAGCGCGTCGTCACCCTCGAGGGACGAGACGCTGCTGAGATCGACGTCGAGCGCGACATCGGTGGCGCCGGCCTCGAACAGCCGCTCGATCAGGTCGGCATAGCGGTCTCGCGGCCAGGGCCAGCGGCCACCCTGCTGGATGCTCTTGCCGTCGAGCTGGACGATGACCAGGTCGCCCTGGGCCTCGGCGCGCACCATCTCGAAGCGCTGATCCATCATCAGCAGGTCCAGGCCCTCGAGCCAACCGGCCGAGTAGAAGCCGAGGGTCGAGAGGAGGATCGCGAGGTTCAGGGCGGCGACCTGGCGCAGCCCTCGGCGGCGCCGGAGCGACCAGGGTCGGACCAGGACGACGGGCAGGTGGCGGAAGGGAGCGAAGCGCACGAACCCGTCTCCTCGAGGCTCCGGTGCCGTACCCCCTCACTGTCGGTGCTGCTGTGCGCCGACGATCGTGAGGGGGCGGCCGCGGAAGCCGGCTGGCCTACACTATCCGTTGCCGTTGTTCCCGGCGTTGCCGTTGTTGCCGGCGTTGCCGTTGTTGCCGGCGTTGCCGTTGTTGC
>NZ_JBBDQW010000065.1:1601-46082 GCF_040905785.1 Tistlia sp. | reverse complement strand
TGCCGGCGTTGCCGTTGTTGCCGGCGTTGCCGTTGTTGCCGGCGTTGCCGTTGTTGCCGGCGTTGCCGTTGTTCCCGGCGTTGCCGTTGTTCCCGGCGTTGCCGTTGTTCCCGGCGTTGCCGTTGTTCCCCTTGAACGAGGCCGGAGCCAGGCCCGCGGCGGCGGCGCTTTTCTGTGCCGGAGACGCGAAGCTCGGCGCGCCCGCACCGCCGGAACGGCCCGCAGTGCCGGACTGGCCGGGAGCCTCGCCGGACTGGCCGGCGCCGGCGCCGCGGCCGATCGCGCCGAAGGCGTTCGCGTTGCCGCCGTTGGCGGCCGCGTTGCCGAGGCCAGGCGACGTTTCCAGCCGCACCAGGCCGTTGCTCGCGACGGAGATCTCGATCTGGGAGACCACCGGCGTGTCGATCGCCGGGGTGCTTCCCAGGGGATCGCCGGCCGGCGTCGCGGGACCTGCAGCCGGCGAGGATGCGGTTCCTGCGGGTGCGGGGCCGGACCCCTCGGGATCGGACTCGGGGGTGCCCGCTTCCTGCTGTTCGGTTTCGCTCGCCGGTGCGGAGCCGGTGCCGTCGTCGACCGACAGAGTACCGGCGCCGTCGCCGCTGACCCGCGCGGTCTGGCCCGGACGGACCAGCGTCGAGCGGTTGCTGCCGACGGCGTCGACCTGGACCGCGCCCTCGACGACGTGGACGCTCGCGCCGAGCGCGTCGACGCGGACCGTGAAGGTCGTGCCCTTGACCACGGCCGCCAGGAAGGGGGTCTCGACCTCGAAGTAGGGAAGCTCGCGCTTCTCGACCTTGAACAGTAGCGTCCCGAGCTGCTGCAGGATGCGTATGCCCAGGCCGTCGCCACCATCGCTCGGCAGGCTCATTTGGCTGTTCGGCGCCACGATCACCGTCTGGCTGCCGCGCACCAGGACGACGCGCCCGCTCGGCCCGGTGATCAGGCTGTCACCGCCCGAGACCCTGTCGATGGTGGTCAGGGCGACCGGCTGGGCGCCGGGCCTGACGATCTCGACGGCCCCGGCCTGCGTGGCGATCGACCAGCCTTCCTCGGCGCGTGCCGCGCCGCTGTCGAAGGCCAGCGTCAGGCAGAAGAGGATGGCGAGCCATGACAGGAAGACCCGAGCCTTCAGGGGGGCGGCATCGAGGTTCTTAATGGAGCGAGTGAAAAGCATTTTCATTCCTTCGGCTTCCTTAGCTGGTCTGCCGGGGCATTTACTTAACGCCGACTTGCGAACTGGCGGTAGTCTAGGCCACTATTAGGTATCAGAAAAGATCAATGTAATGTTAACGGTTTGATTATCCTTAAATTGTAGATACCTCGGAGGGGCGCAGAATCCTCGGCGCCTCCACTGAGAAACCACTGTTCCAGCGGGTAAATGACTTAGATGCGTCCCTCGATCAACGCAACAATGGAGGTACTCGCGCAAACATTGCGCGCCGCACGCGTATGCGGAATCATCGTGTCTGCCCTGCTGCTCGGCGCCCAAGGCGCTGGGGCGCAGCTCGACCAGTCCGAAACTTCGACGATCCGCAAGCGTCAACCCCGGGAGGAGGCGCCGGCAGGGGTGCCGGGCGGGAGCGGGGAGGTGCCGCCGACCGGCCTGCCTGCCGCCACGCCGCCCGACGAGGCGGACGAAGGAACGGGCGAAGGGGCGGCAGCGATCGTCCTTTCGGCCGTCGCGATCCAGGGGGCGACGGCCTTCGCCCCGGAGCGGCTGAACGAGCTCTATGCCGACGATTTGGCGCGTCCCCTGGCGCTGTCGGACCTCCAGTCCCTCGCCGACCGCATCACCGCCTTCTACCGGGAGCAGGGCTACCTGCTGACTCGCGTGCTGGTCCTGCCCCAGGCGCTCGACGCCGGCGTCCTGCGCCTGCGCGTGATCGAGGGCGCGATCGCCCGGGTCGCCTTCGAGGGCGCGGGAAGCGAACGCCTCGACCTGTCGCCCTACGCCGCGCGCATCACGGCGGAACGCCCGCTGACCTTGGCGACGCTGGAGCGCCAGCTGCTGCTGATCCAGGATCTCGACGGCCTGTCGGTCGCCGACAGCCGGGTGCGCCCGCTCGAGAAGGCGACCGGCGACTACGAGCTGATCGTCACGGTCGAACTCGACCGCTTCGACCTGCTGAGCTACTTCGGAAACCGCGGCACCCGATCGATCGGCCCCCTGGAGCTCTGGACCGCGGTCGGCGCCAACAGCCCCGTCGGGACGGGCGAGCGACTGCAGGTCGGCAGCTTCGTCGTGCCGAACCAGCCTCGCGAGCTGCGCTACTACGAGGTGCTCTACCGGCAGCCCATCGGCAGCCAGGGCACCAGGCTGTCCCTCCTCGCCTCGACGAGCAACGCGCGACCCGGGGGCGAATTCGACAGCGACGAGGAGATCGACAGCACGGGCCTGTCGATCGAACTCGAGCATCCGGTGCTGCGCAGCCGGGCCGAGACGCTGCGGGTGGGCCTCAGCCTCGACTATCAGGATTCGCGCCAGGACAGCCTCGGCGTCACCACCATCGAGGATCGTCTGCGGGTGCTGCGGCTGCGGGCCGACTATGTCGCCGACGGCTTCCTCGACGCGACTCACTACGCGGGGCTCGAGCTCAGCCAGGGCCTCGGCATCCTCGGCGCCAGCGAGGCCGGCGCGCCCACGCTGTCGCGCAGCGACGGGCGAAGCGACTTCACCAAGCTGGAGGGCTACGTGAGCCGCAGCCAGGCGATCGGCGACTACATCGGCGCGCAGGTCTCCTTCGCCGGCCAGATCGCCCAGGATCCGCTGCTGTCGAGCGAGGAGTTCGCGCTGGGGGGCGGGCAGTACGGCCGCGCCTACAACTACTACGAGGTGTCCGGGGAGCACGGCTTCGCGGCCGCAGGGGAGCTGCGCTACGGCCAGCTCCTGGAGGATCCCTGGTGGTTCGATTCCTTCCAGCTCTACGGCTTCTACGACTGGGGCATGGTCTGGAACGACAACGTCGGCGGCGAATTCGCCAGCCAGTCTCTCTCCTCGACCGGGGTCGGTCTGCGCCTCGGCCTGCTGGGGCACCTTTCGCTCGACCTGCAGGTGGCGCAGCCCCTGACCCGCGACCCCTTCGAGACCGGCAACAACGCGACCCGCTACTTCTTTTCGCTGACCGGCCGGTTCTGACCGGCGCAGCCGCCCAGAGGGGCTGCCGACGCCAGCGAAGCCGGTGTGCGGGGAGGGGCACCTGGAACCCGCAAGCCGGACCCGGGAGAACGGCCGGGAATCGACAGGGCGCCGCCCGTGCCCGGCGGCGCCCTGCCTGCGAAGCGGTCACTGTCCAAAAAGCCCGTGCAGCGCCCCCCGTAAATCGCGGGAAATCGGGCTGCGGACTCAGGCCGCTTCGGCGTCGTCGCTCTCGTCCAGCGTCGCGTTGGACAGCAGCTCGGCGAACTGCTTGACCAGGGCGCGCTTGCGGGAGGGCAGGCCATGGTAGAGGCGCGCCATGCGGCGCGTGCCGCGGTCCAGGGCCATTGGATCCTGGCCTTCGCCGCTGGCCGTCGGCTGCGGCGCGTCCGGCATCAGGCGGTCCAGGGTGATGCCCAGGGCGCCGGCCATCTGCAGGGCGCGGGACAGGCTGAGGCCGTTGGTCCCGACCTCGTACTTCTGAACCTGCTGGTAGGACAGGCCGAGGCGCTGGGCGAGCTCGGTCTGGCTGAGACCCAGGGACAGGCGCGCCGCGCGCAGCCGCTCGCCGACCGACTCGTTGAAGTTCTTGTCGAGGTCGCGCAGTTCGCGCGATCCGCCGCGTCCGTGGCGGCGTTCCTTGACGGCCATCTTGGCAACCGAGGTGCTCATCTCCTACCCGTCTCCCGCTCAATGTGTTCAACCGACTTCCCGTACTTAAAACCAGTTTTCCGGTTTCCGCAACCGGAAATTTCGTTTTCCCGGTCGGCCGGCGGCAAAATGCGGCCTCCGGTGACGCACGCGATGCGCTAGATGGTTGCGCGAGACGGGCAAAGCCGCTACGGTCACTCATACCCTTGGGAGTAGAGACCCAGATGCTCTTCGTCTGTCGCCGCACCCTCCGTGCCTTTTCGTCCGCTTCCGACGCCGCAGCGTCGGGCAGCGACCCGAATCAGCTGCTCGCAGCGGAGCCGGCAGGGGAGGTCGTCGAGAACGGCCTGCTCTACTTGGCGACCGACGAGAGCGGCGCGGTCCGCGTCACGGCGGACGCCCATACCGTCGTCTCCTGGACGCTCTGCGCCCCCCTGCAGATCGAGATCTGCACGGTCGAGGCCACCCGCGAGGCGCGCGGCCGAATCTTCCGGGTCGCCTGAAGCCGGTACCCGCCCCGACTGTGGGCGGGATCGGACGCTTCGAATCGGCAATTCAACCAAAAATTCTGTCTGCCAGTGTTAATGGTGCGTTAACCCTCTAGGAGTCCAACCACTCCGGGCGTCATGATGCTTCCTCCAGTTATCCCTTGGAGGCTACGTCATGAGTGCGATGAACCTGTTTTCCGCTGCCCGCGACCTTTCGACCGGCCACCGGGTCTTCAGCGAGCTGGTCGATTATTCCGAAGAGTGGGCTGCCCGCAACGGCCTTTCCCTGATCCTGCACGGCGAGCTGTCGGGCCTGCCCGAGGTCAACGCCAGCTACCGCCACCTCGGGTGGTTCGGTCTGATGCCGATGTTCAATCCGGCGCGCTTCGCTGGCGGCGAAGCCTTCTGGATCGAAGGACGCGACAAGGACGGCCGCTGCCTCACCGTGCAGGCGGCTCGCCACTACCACCTGAGCGGCTCGCTCACCGAGACCATCGAGAACCTCGACCTCTTCTACAGCCCCCACGAGCGGGCCGGCGCCGGCGAGAGCTGCGTGTGCACGGTTCCCGAGGCGGAGCAGATCACCGGCTCGCTGGTCTACTCGGGAAGCACCTTCGCCCATCCGGATCTGCGAGGCCGCGGCGTCGCGAAGGTCATGCCGCGCCTCTCGCGCGCGCTGGGCTGGCTGCTTTGGCGCCAGCGCACGACCATCTCGATGGTCGATCCCGTGCTGATCGACAAGGGTGTCGTGCAGGCCTACGGCTACCAGAAGGTTGGGCACAAGGTGGTGTGGCGTGGCTCCCCCGACCAGGGCGACATCGACTTGGCCCTTGTCTGGATGGACGAGGAAGAGGCCGTGCGCGACGCGGCCCGCATCATCGAATCGGCAAAAGCCCCGGCCTGACCTCGCTCACCACGAGGAGCGCGGGCTTGCCGTCCGCCAGGGCAGTAGGAAGGAGCAGCCGATCGTAGTTGACGCGCACGCCGGGAGCGCCTGGCTCCAGGGACTCGATGACCGCGTCGACGAAATGTCGACGCGGTTCGTCCCCGCCGATGGCGCCGGCGTAGTGTCTGGCGCACCAAGCACTGTAGGCCTCGTCGTGCTGGCCGTGCGCGTCGTGGCGCTGGCCCAGCGAGCGGCGGACCCAGGCCCGTCCGAAGCGCCGGCAGTGGCCGTCGCCGATGAAGGCGTAATAGAGCCCCTGATCGGCGCCCTGGCGCAGCACGATCGCCCGGTCGAGAAGGCCGATGGTGTCGAGCGCGGCGGCGAAGTCGCCATTGAACTTGTGATCCATGCGCTCCCAGGCCGCGACGACGTCGGGAGCGCGGCCGCCTTCCCGCCGATCCGGCTCAGCCGGGACGGCCGTATAGGCGGAGAGGGGCAGCACGTTCGAGGGGCGGTTACGGTAGTCGGCCAACTCCTGAAGGCGCCGCCGCGCGGAATCCGGATTGCTGTGTAGCTCGTCGAGCTGCCACTTCGGCGCCTTGACGATCAGGCGCAGAGGCTCCTGCCCCAACTCGGGCTCGAGCGTCGGGTCGAAGGAGTCCAAGTCGAGCTGGAGAGTCCGCACGTCAGCGCTCTTCCGTCGGTTCGGCGAGGATCATCGCTATCCGACGGAATTGGTCGATGGTGACGACCTGTTCAATACGTAGCAGCATCTGGCCGGCGCCGACCGAGCGGATCTGGAAGCTCTCCGGCGGCCGGTCGTGAATCGCCTGCCGCTCGCTGGCGACGTCGCGCGGGCCGGTGCCGTAGGCGAGGTAGTCGACGGAGGTGCCCAGCGCCTGCGCGAGCTCCGGCAGGCGGCGCGGGCGCTGCGAGTCGCCCTGCTCGATCGTGTGGACCGTCTGCTGCGACATGCCGACGAGCTTGCCGAGCGCGGCCTGGGTCAGCCCGCGGGTTTGCCGTAGACCGCGAACCCGCTCCGCGAGCGTGTCGCTCTCGGGCACTCCGGACCCCTTCCTCTCGGCGGCGCTCATGGTCGTAAATAAGCTCGTTCACTGTGAATATCGCTATTCCTGTCAGCGTACTACTTTTTTGGTAGGAATAAAACCAGGACGCGCGGCCGGGCGGAAATCGCCTGTCAGTAGTCCCACTTCCACTTGACGCTGGCGTTGCTGCGGCTGTCCGCGCCGACCTCGCTCTCGACCGTGATGTTGGGCGTCAGCTCCCACTCGACGATTGCGGTCGAGCTGCCGGCGCCGGTGCCCTGCTCGGCGCCGATGAAGACGTCCTCCGAGACGTACTTGCCGATTCTCAGGCTGCCGACCTCGTCGCCGGCGTCGCCGGGGGCAAAGCTCAGGACGTCCACGCCCAACGTCCGTCGCGCGATTCCGATCAGGCCCTCGCCGCCGCCGCCCTGGAGAGTCTCCGCCGCCTGCGCGAGCTGCACCGCCTCGCCGGCGCTCAGCTGGCCGCTGGTCTTGCCGAACAGCACCCGGGCGAGGATCTCGTCCTCGGGCAGGGGCGGGCTCGAGGTCAGCTGGAGCTGCGGATCGCTGACCGCGCCGTAGACCACGATGCTGGCGAGCAGGTCGCTGCTCCGGTAGGTCGCGGTCAGGTCGAGCTCGGGGTCGATGGTAGGCCCGCCGAGAAACTGGATCGTCGAATCGGGATTGAGCTCGAACACCCGCCCGGCGAAATCGAAGCTGCCGCGCACCGGGGAGAGGCGGCCCAGGATACGCGGACGCTCCGCGGTGCCGCTGATCTCCAGTGCGCCGCGCCACTCCGAATCGAGGCCGCGCCCGCGGACGAAGACCTGGCCGGGGATGTCGACCTCGACACCGAGCGCCAGCCATTCCAGGCCCTGCACGCTCGGCACCGGCTCTTCGCCCGCCTCCGCCGCCTCCTCCTCCTCGGGCCGCGGCGTCTCGTCGTTGACCTCGACGACCTCCAGCTCGGTGACCGAGGGCGGCAGGGCGTCGATCAGACGGATCTCCGTGGCCCGGGTGCGCAGGCGGCCGGAGAGCCGCGCGCCCTCGGTGGTGCCTTCCAGAGCGAGCTCGGCATCGAGGGCGCCGCTGACGTCGTCGCGCCGCGCGATATGGGCGTTGTCGGCGGTGAAGGTGAGCTCGAACCTCGGCACGCCGCCCGACAGGTCGATGAATCCGCGCCCGGTCATGCTGCCGCCACCGTCGTCGCGCGCCTCGAAGCGCTCCAGCTCGAGCCGCCGTCCGCGCCCGGAGAGCTGCAGCGAGACTGGGTCGAGCTGCATGCCGAGGGTGTAGTTCTGATAGAAGCCCTGCTCGACGGTCACGCTGCCTGTCGCCGTCGGATCGGCGAGGCTGCCGCTGATCCCGAGGTCGATGCGCCCGGCGCCGCCGAACCGCACCGCGTCGATCGGCATCACGCCCATCAGTTGCTCGAGCCGCCCCTCCCAGTTCGCCTGGACCCGGAGCGGCTCGTTCTCCGGCAGGTGCGCCGAGAAGGGCGTCGTCGTGACCAGCAGGGGCACCGTCGCCTCCAGCGTCAGCGGCGTCTGCGCGAAGCCGGAGAGCCGGCCGTCGGCAGTGAGGCGCCCGTCCGCGAGCCGGCCGTCTAGGCGCAGCTCCAGCGGCGGCACCGCGCCCACGGTGTCGGCGCCGAGCCGCAGCGCGCTTGCGACCAGCGTCAGCGAGCCCTCCGGCCGGGGTGGGGCTCCCGAGAGGCGGGCGGTCAGGTCGAGGGTGCCCTGCGGGTCCAGCTCCGGCGCCGCGAGCCGGGCCAGGCGGACCGGCAGGCCGCTCGCCTCCAGCGTCGCCTCGACGGCGCCGGGCCGCAGGTCGACCTCGAGGGCGAGGCGGCCCTCGGCGACGGCCAGCACCAGATCCTGGACCCGCGTCCGGTTGCCCCCGAGCAGAATCTCGGCCGGGCCGGCGAGCGCCAGGGTTTCCTCGCCGAAGCGAACGTCGAGCGCGTCGAGGCGGATCCGGGTCTCCTCCTCGAGCCCGATCTCCGCCGCCGCCGAGGCGGTCAGCGCATGGCGAAGGGCCTCGCCCTCCAGGGAGGCCTCGACCGCCAGGCGCTGCAGGCCGCCCTCGAGGTCGGCCGAGAGCCGGGTCAGCCGGAGGTCCGGCCCCTCAAGTCCCTCGCCGGCAAGGGTCGCCCGCAGGCTCGGGGTGCCGAGTAGGTCGCTGCCCTCGGCCTCAAGGGTCAGGCCGGCCAGGGTGAGCCCCTCCATCGCCAGGGTGCGGGCCCGGGCACTCAGGGCGGCGCCCTGCCGGCCGTCCGCGGCCGAGAGAGTCGCCGAGACCTCGGCCGATCCGGCGATCTCCTGGCCGAGCAGGGCGCGATAGGCCGAGAGATCGGCGACGGCGATCCTCAGTTCGCCCTCGGCCGTGCCCTCGGCGAGCTGCGCTGCCAGGCTGCCGGTGAGGCGGTCGCTGCCGCGCGTCAGCGACAGGTCGTCGAAGATCGCCTGCTCGCCCTCCAGGGCGTAGTCGAAGCCGCCCTGCAGCGCCGCCCCCTCGAGGGTCGCTGCCAGCTCGACCCGTCCGCTCGGCCGGTCGGCTAGGTCGATGGTCGAGCCGTCGATCCGGACGTCTTCGGCGACCCCGCCCTGGTAGGCCAGCCGGTCGGCGCGCAGGGCCCAGACCGCCTGGGGCGCGGCGAGCGGCCCGAACAGCGTGAGGTCGAGGGTCGCCGAGCCGGACAGCGGCAGATCCGCCGTCTGCAGTACGGCCAGGTGGGGCAGCGCCAGCGAGGCAGTGGCATCGAGTGTCCCATCCCCCGGCGCCCCGACCTCGGGCGAGAGCGTCCCCTGCAGGCTGAGACGCAGCGGCTCGACCTCGCCCTCGGCGGTCGCCACGGCGGTGCCGGTGAGGGTCGCGCCCTCGACCGTGATCAGGCCCTCGGCACTGCGCTGCGCCTCGACGACCAGGCTCGGCTGCTCGCCGAGCAGGGCGTCGGCGGCCGGGAGGCCGAGGCGGAGACCGGAAGGCGTGGCGGTGAGCCGGGCGCGGCCGGCGCCGTCGGGCTCCAGGCGACCGTCGAGTGCAAGCGCGAGGCTGCCGCCGAGATCGAGGCCGGCCAGGCCGGAGAAGCGCGCCAGGTCGTCCTGCCGCAGCGTCGCCTCGATCTCCCCGCTGCCGGCGGCCTCGCCCGCCATCTGATAGCGGCCGCTGCCGGCGAGCTCGAGCGGGCCGCTGGCCAACTCCAGGCGCTCGATCCGCAGTGCCTGTCCCGCCGGTGCGAGCAGCAGGCTCAGGGTCGTCGTCGGGTCGAGCGCCAGGAGGAGAGCCGGATCGCCGAAGGGATCCTGCGCGGTGACGTCCAGCCTGGCCGGGTCGCCGCCGGCCAGGGGGTCTTCCAGGTCGAGCTCGCCGCTGTCGAGCTCGAGCGCGACCCGCTCGAAGCCCGCGCCGCCCGCCTCCAGCGCGTCGGCGAGGAACGGCCGCTCGAGGTCGCCCTGGAGCCTGATCCTGGCCTGCCGGTCCCGCTTCTCGGCGCTGACCTCGAAGCGGGCCGCCTCTACCGCGAGCCCGGCGACCAGGTCGGACAGCGGCGCCTGCTCGCGCAGGACCAGGGACAGCTGCGCGTCGGCGCTGTCCTGCGCGAGCGCCGCCTCGGCGGAGCCGGTCACGGCCAGGGCGCCGCTCGACAGCTCGCGAACCTCCAGCCGGGCCGTTTCGGCGCCGGCGTCGTAGTCGAGGGCGAGATCGAAGGCCAGGGCCGGGCTGAGCCAGGGCGCCGCCTCCGCCGGAAAGTCGGGGCCCGGCTCGGCACGGCCGCTCAGCAGGAGCGCGAGCGGCTGCAGCGACTCGATGCCCAGTTGGCCGCGCGCGGCGACCACCGGCGAGGCCTCGGCCCGCCAGTCGCCCCGCCAACCCGGCAGCGGGCCGTCGCCCTCCAGGTCGAAGGCCAGCGCCGGCGCGCCCGGCAGGCCGGAGACGCGGCTGAAGCGGCCACCCTGCGGGGCGGTCGCCTGCAGGGAGACCCTCAGGTTGCGGTCGGACAGACGATAGACGGCCTCGGCCTCGAGCGACCCCTCGCCGCCGCTTTCCGCGATCTGCAGCCGGGATTCGACGCTGCCCTGGCGCTCCGCGGCGAGCGCCGCCGCGATCGAGACGGCCAGGGGTTCGCCGAGCACCGGTGCGCCGAGCGCCAGCTCGCCCACCTCCAGGCGCTCCAGCTCGATTTCCAGGGGCAGGGTCGGTAGCTCGAAACCGGTGTCCGGCGCAGGCTCCTCCGCCGCCCCCTCGGCCGGCAGGCGCGACAGCTCGATCCGCCCGGCCTCGAGGACGGCGACCTCGAGGGTGCCGCCGAGTAGGGCGAGCGGCGACCAGTCGAGCAGGATCCGGTCGGCCTCCAGCCACACGCCCTCGCCGTCGGCGACGCTGAGTCCCTCGACGACCAGCCGGCCCGGCGGCGCACCGCCGATCCGCGCGATGCCGAGCGCCAGGTCCGGGCCGGAGACCTGGGCGACGACGGCGTCGCGCAGCAGGTCGCGCCCGGGCTGGGTCTGCAGGGCCGCCAGCAGCAGGGCCACCAGGCCGAGCGGCACCAGCAGCAGCGCCAAGGCGCCCCACAGCAGCAGGCGCCGGCGGCGCCCCCGGCGAGGCCCGGTAGGGGGGCCCGAGGGGCGCCCGGTGCCGCCCGGGGCCTGCGGCGGCACCGGGCGCTCCTGGGCGCGCAGTGGGTTCTCGGGCCCGGCCATCAGAAGGCCTGCCCGATCGAGAGGTAGAACTGGAAGAAGGAGTCGATGCCCGGTCGCCGGTTGAGCGGGAAGGCGAGGTCGAGCCGCAGCGGTCCGAAGGAGGTATAGTAGCGAAAGCCGATGCCCGCCGCCCACTGCAGCTCCTGGCCGAAGTCGGGCAGGCGCTGGTCGTAGACCTGGCCGCCGTCGATGAAGGGCACGATGCCGTAGTCATCGAGGACCCGGAACCGCAGGTCGAGGCCGACCTCGACGACCGAGAGGCCACCGGTCGGATCGTCATCGGCGTCCAGCGGGCCGACGCTGCGGAACTCGTAGCCGCGCAGGGTCGCTCCGCCCGCATAGAAGCGCTGGGTCGCCGGCACCTCCCGTGTGTCGGCGAAGGCGATCGAGCCGAAGCGGCCCCGCGCCGCGATCACGAAGCGGTCGTCGTCAAAGGGCGCCCAGTAGGTCGAGCCCCTGGCCTCGTTTGCCAGGAAGAAATTGGCGAGGTCCTCGCTGTTCAGCCAGGGAGTGGTGCCGAGCGACAGCTCGAGCCCGCGGGTGGGATTGAGGATGTCGTCGCGCGAATCGTAGCTCAGCGACAGCGGCACGCCGACCAGGGCATAGCGCGAGCTTTTGAAGGCGTCGGTGACATCGGCCAGCTCGAAGGCCAGGCCGGCGCGGCCGCTCCAGCGCTCGGACAGCTTGCGGTCGAGCCCGCCGAAGGCCTCCAGAATCAGGGCGTCGTAGGCGTCGCTTCGCTCGTTGCTCAGGGAGGTCTGGCCGATCAGGGTCTGGTCGAGGGTCAGGTAGTGGGGCTTGCGGAAATCGGCGCTGAGCTCCTGCAGCAGCAGCGAGGTGCTGAACTCCAGCGCCAGGCTCTCGCCTTCGTGGAACAAATTGCGGTGCTCCCAGCCGGCGCTCAGCTGGAAACGGTCTTCGGCGCTGGTGACGCCGGCGCCGAGCGAGACGCTGCGGTGCTTGCGCTCGGCGACGGTCAGCTCGACCGGTGCCTGGGCGCCATCGGCCGGCGGTTCCTCCGGGGGACCCAGCAGGACGGTGTCGAAGAGCCGCGTCTCGATCAGCCGGCGCCGCACCCGTTCCATCTCGCGGGCGTCGTAGACCGTGCCTTCCGGCCATTGGACGACGCGACGCAGGTAGTCTTCCGAGACCTCGGCGAGCCCCTCGATGACCAGTGGGCCGAACGCGATCTCCGGCCCGGTATCGACAACCAGCTGCGCCTCCATGACGTGGCGCTCGTGATCGACCAGGTAGCGCCGCTGCCGGATCTCGGCGTAGGGGTAGCCGTGGCGGCCGAGCCGCCGGGTCAGGCGTCCCTCGGCCTGCTTGATCGGCTCGGCGCGCGCCCGCATGCCGATGTGCAGGTCCAGGTCCTCCGCCGAGTGCGGCGCCTTCGGGCTCGGATCCTCGGGGCGGTAGTCGATGACGTAGGACTCCAGCAGGTACTCCATTCCGGGCGTCACCGTCAGGGTGATCCGAACCGGTCGAACGTCCTGGTTCAGGCGGCTCTCGACGCTGCCGCCGAAGTAGCTCTGGGAGCGCAGCACGGATTCCAGCCGGGCGACGTCGTCGTTGACCCGGCGCCGCAGGGCGGCCTCGGTGTCGGGCGGACGCTCCTGCAGGGCGATCAGCTGGGAGACACTCTCGATCTGCTCCCTCAACTCGTCGGGCAGGTCGCCCTCGATGGTCACCTCGTAGGGCACGGCCGTGTCGCCCGGCGGACGCTCGTCGGCCTCGGGTACGGTCGACTCCGGCGCCTGGCCGGCCTCCTCGGTCGTCTCCTCGGGGTCGGCAGCCTCGTCGGCGCGCGGCGCGGCGAGCGGCAGCGCCAGGATCAGCAGCAGGAGCCACGGCAAGACACGCCGCGCCGCCGGGCGGCCGCGGGTGCGTGCCGGCCAAGGGAGCAGGGGCCTGAAGCGATGGGGAACGCCTGAATGGAGCACTGGTAGGGTCTTCGCGCCGTTCTTGTCTCGTTTCAACCTAGCCCGCGAGAGCGTCGAGATACACCGTTGCACCCAGGCCGCCAGTCTGACCGCCAGTCTCTGCCATCCCAGGGCGGCGCGCCCCGCAGCGCCGTTTGACCTCGGCCGCCGGGAAGCTATGGTGGCGCCCCCGCGCCCCGGATTCCCGACCCGCACCATGTCCGCAAGACCGCTGCAGCTGTTCAACTCCCTCGGCCGCCGGCTCGAGAGCTTCGCGCCCCTCGATCCGCACAACGTGCGCATCTACAGCTGCGGTCCGACCGTCTACCACTTCGCCCATATCGGGAACCTCCGCGCCTACGTCTTCACCGACACCCTGCGTCGGGCCCTGACCTTCAAGGGCTACAACGTCACCCACGTCATAAACATCACAGACGTCGGCCACCTGACCTCGGACGCCGACGAGGGCGACGACAAGATGGATCTCGCGGCGCGGCGCGAGAACAAGACGATCTGGCAGGTCGCGGCCTACTACACCGAGGCCTTCTTCAAGGACCTGGAGCGGCTCCAGATCCTGCAGCCCTCGGTCTGGCCCCGTGCCACCGACCACATCCAGGAGATGATCGACTTCGCGCTTGCTCTCGAGGCCGGCGGCTACACCTACGCGCTCGAGGACGGCCTCTACTTCGACACCGCCCGGGCCACCGACTACGGGCGGCTCGGGCTGCTCGACCTCGCGGGCCAGGAGGCCGGCAAGCGGGTCGCCGGTCCCGGCGGCAAGCGCAACCCCTCCGACTTCGCGATCTGGCGGCGTTCCCCCGGCGATCAGCAGCGCCAGATGGAGTGGCACTCGCCCTGGGGCGTCGGCGCCCCGGGCTGGCACCTCGAATGCTCGGTCATGTCCTTCAAGTACCTCGGCGAGCAGTTCGACATCCATACCGGCGGCATCGACCACCGCCAGGTCCATCACTGCAACGAGATCGCCCAGAACCAGGGCTATACGCGCTCGGAGCGCAGCGGCGCGAACCTGTGGATGCACAACGAGTTCCTGATCGTCCGCGACGCCAAGATGTCGAAGTCGACGGGCGACTTCCTGACGCTTCAGAGCCTGGTCGACCAGGGCCTGCATCCGGCCGCCTACCGCCTGTTCCTGCTGACCGCGAGCTACCGCTCCGAGCTGGAGTTCGACTGGGAGGCGGTCGTCGGCGCGCGCACCCACCTGCGCCGCCTGCTCCGCCGGGTCGGCGAGCTCAGGCAGGCGGTGGACGAGGCGTCGGCGATCGTCGCCCTGGCGAGCGAGCACCGCGCCTCGCGCGGCGGCGCCCTGACCGGCCTGCTGGCGGCGCTGACGGAGGGACTTTCGGAGGCCGAGCGCTCTTGGATCGAGCGCCTCGACGAGGCGGTCTCGAACGACCTCGGCACGCCGGTCGCCCTGACCCTGCTCGGCGAGCTGCTGTTCGACCGGCAGCTGCGCCCGGAGGCGGCGCTGCGGCTGGCCGCGGTCTACGAGCTGGTCCTCGGGCTCGGCCTGCTGATGCTGGCGCCGGAGGATCTGGCGCTCAAGCCGGCCGGGCGGAGCCTCTCCGAGGCCGAGGTCGAGGCGCGCATCGCCGAGCGCCAGGAGGCGCGCAAGGCGAAGGACTTCGCCCGCGCCGACGCGCTGCGCGACGGGCTGCTGGCCGAGGGCGTGGCGCTGCGCGACGAGCCGGGCGGCACCGCCTGGGAATGGCTGCCCCTGCCGGGCGCCGCGGCCGGCTGAGCCGCCGGCCGGGGTCAGGCGTCGGCGTTCGCCAGCCGCCCCCAGTCGATCGGCTGGGTGCGGTCGAGGCTGCGGGTCACCGCCGGCAGCGGATACTTCAGCCCCGTGGCGCAGTTGAACAGCACGACCTCGGCGTCGCGCGCGATCCAGCCGCGCTCGACGGCGTCGCGCCAGGCGGCGAAGGTCGCGGCGCCTTCCGGGCAGAGCAGCAGGCCCTCGCGCGCCGCGACCTCGTCGCGCGCCGCCATGATCCGCTCGTCGTCGACCGCCAGAGCGAAGCCGCCCGATTCGCGGACCGCGCGCAGGATCAGGAAGTCGCCGATCGCGACCGGGACCCGAATGCCCGCGGCGACGGTATGGGCGTCCGGCCACAGCGGCGCGTGCTCCTCGCCGGCTTCCCAGGCCTTGACGATGGGCGCGCAGCCGCTGGCCTGGACGGCGACCATCTTCGGGCGCTCGGCGCCGATCCAGCCGAGCCGCTCCAGCTCGTCGAAGGCTTTCCACATGCCGATCAGCCCGGTGCCGCCGCCGGTCGGGTAGAAGATCGCCTCGGGCAGGCGCCAGCCGAGCTGCTCGGCGAGCTCCAGGCCCATGGTCTTCTTGCCCTCGATCCGGTACGGCTCCTTCAGGGTCGAGACGTCGAACCAGCCGCGCGCCGCCTTGCCCTCGCCGACCAGCTTGCCGCAGTCGTTGATCAGGCCGTTGACGCGGATCACCGTGGCACCCTGGACCTCGATCTCCGAGAGGTTGATCTCCGGCGTGTCGGCCGGGCAGAGCACGGTCGCGCTCAGGCCGGCGCGGCTGGCGTAGGCCGCGAGGGCGGCGCCGGCGTTGCCGTTGGAGGGCATCGCCAGGTCGGCGATGCCGAGCTCCTTGGCCATGGAGACCGCGAGCGCCAGGCCGCGCGCCTTGAAGGAGCCGGTCGGCAGGCGGCCCTCGTCCTTGACCAGCAGCCGGCCGGCCGGCGTGCCCTCGGCCTCGGCGATCCGGTCGAGGGCGATCAGCGGCGTCTCGACCTCGCCCAGGCTCACGCGGTTCTCGGGCCGGGCGACGGGCAGGAACTCGGCGTAGCGCCAGAAACCGCCGTCGCGCCGGGCGGCCAGCGCCTCCTTGCCGACGGCGCGGCCGAGCGCCTCCAGGTCGTAGCGCACCAGCAGCGGCTTGCCGGCCTCCGACAGGTTGTGGACCTGCCCGGCCGGGTAGGACTTGCCGGTGGCGGAGCATTCGAGATGGGAGACGAAGCTGCGGTGCTTGGACAAGGGGGCGGTCTTCCAGACTGGGGCAAGGGCGGCGATCATAGCGCGTCTGCGCCGCCGGTCAGCCCCCGCTCAAGGCGATCCGCCGGCGGACCTCGAAGGGGGCTCCGGCGGCCGGCTGCACCGACAGGCTGAGCGCGTCCAGGAGCACCGGCCCGGCCAGCGCCGGCGCCGCCAGCGGGGCGAGCCTCGACTTCGCCGCAGCAGCCTCGGCGGGGTCGAGCCGGCGGCTCAGCGTCATGTGGAAGAGGAAGTCGTCCGCCACATAGGGATAGCCCCAGCGCAGCAGATGCCGCTCCTGGCGCGCCGACAGGCCGGCGGCCCGCCGCCTTGCCCGCTCCGCCTCGCCCGCCGGGGCGCGGAAGCCGTCGAAGGCGGCGACGCAGTCGGCCGCAAGGCGCTCCAGCTCGGCACTCTGGCGTGCGGGCACCAGGGCGAGGAAGCCCTCGAGCTCGGCGAGCAGCAGCCGCCCGATCCCAACCGGCGGGCGCGCCGCGCAGAAGTCGTCGAGGGCGGCGAGCAGCGCACCCTCCTCCCGCCCCGCAGCGAGCCGGAAGGGCGCCTTCAGGGTCGCATGGAAGCCGTAGAGGCTGGGCCGCGCGGTAATGTCTGTTACGGCCGGATCGGTGAACCAGCAGGCGCCGAGGTCGGCCAGCGGGCTGCCCCCCGGCGGCGTGAAGTAGAGCGCGTAGCGCCTCATAGCACTCGCCGGCCCCTGCGCCAGGCCTTGCGCACGATGGGGAGCTCGCCGGCGAGGCCGACCTGGATCAGGTCCGCCGCGAGCCCGGGCGCGATGCGGCCGCGATCCGCGAGGCCGAGGAGGGCGGCGGGCGTGGCGCTGCCGGTCGCGACGGCGCGCGACAGGTCCCAGCCGGGCAGCGCCGCCAGCAGGAACAGCGCCTGCAGCAGGCTGGCCGGCACGTAGTCGCTGGCGAAGACGTCGAGCAGCCCCGCCTCGGCCAGCGCCAGCGCCCCGACGTTGCCGTAGCTGGAGCCGCCGCGCACCGCGTTCGGCGCGCCGGCCACGACCCCGAGGCCGCGCGCGCGCGCCGCGCCGGCGGCCGCCAGGCTGGTCGGGAACTCGCTGATGGTCAGGCCCAGGGCCACGGCCTCCTCGACATGCTCCGGCGTCGCGTCGTCGTGGCTGGCCAGGACCAGCCCGCGCGCCTGCGCCAGGGCCGAGATCGCGGCCCGCGCAGCCGGCGCGCGGCCTCCGGCGAAGGCGATCCGCTCCTCGATGTAGGCCTCCAGCCGCTCGCCCTCGAGGCCCTTCCGGCTCGAGAGGTAGGCACGCACGGCGGCGAGGTCGGCGAACTGCCGCTGGCCGGGCGTGTGGTCCATCAGCGAGACGAGGCACAGGTCGGGCTGGTCGGCCAGGCGCTCGAAATCCTCGACGACGCCCGCGGCGACGACCTCGCAGCGCAGGTGCAGCAGGTGGTCGGCGCGCAGGCTGTCGAGGCGCCGGGCCTCCGCGGTCGCCCGCAGCACGCGCTCGACCGTCGCTAGGCTGCCCGGCAGCTGCGGGTCCTCGCCGATGCGCAGCGAGTCGAGCACCGTGGTGACGCCGGCGGCGACCAGCTCCGCATCGTGGGCGAGCAGGCCGGGCAACGTCGGCCAGTCGATTCCCGGCCGCGGGTTCAGGTGGCTCTCGAGGTTGTCGGTGTGCAGCTCGACCAGCCCGGGCAGCAGCCAGTCGCCGCCCAGGTCCTCGCCGACCGTCCCGGCGCCCTCGTCCAGCGCCGCGATGCGGCCGCCGCGGCAGAGCAGGGACCCGAGAAGGACGCGGTCCGCGAGTACGATGCGGGCGTTGCGCAGGGCCAGCGTGTCGCCCGCGATCTCGGCAGGGCGCGGCATCGCCGTCACGGCGCCCTCCCGAAGCCGGCCCCGCGACCCGACCTATACGCCGAAAGGTCCACCCGGCTATACTCGGGGACCGGCCCCGGGGCGCTGCCCTGGCGTCGCCGAAACGGCAACACGACCGGAGCGCACGCCCCAGCATGGCGTCGTCGAGCATGAAGCGCCGCAACGGCCAGGCCCTGTGGCGCCGGATCCAGGAAGTCCTGGCGCAGGAGATCGCGGCCGGCACCTTCGCGCCCGGCGACCGTCTGCCGACCGAGCCGGCGCTGGCGGCACGCTTCGGCGTCAACCGGCACACCCTGCGCCGGGCCATGGCGGCGCTCGCCGAGCAGGGCCTGGTGCGCATCGAGCAGGGCCGCGGCAGCTTCGTCCAGGAGCAGGTGCTCGACTACGCCATCGGCCGCCGCACCCGCTTTTCGACCAACGTGCTGGCCCAGCAGCGCCGGCCCGGCGGCCGCCTCCTGGGCACCGCGGAGCTGCCGGCCGACGGCGCGCTCGCGCGCGAGCTCGCGCTCCTGCCGGGCACACCCTGCCTGCTGATCGAATTGCTGCGCGAGGTCGACGATCGGCCGGTCTCGCTGGGGCGGCACTATTTCCCGGCCGCCCGCTTCCCCGGGCTTGCCGAGGCCTATGCGCGCCTCGGCTCGATCAGCCCCGCCCTGGCCGAGTGCGGCCTCCTCGATTACGAGCGCCGGGTCACCCGGATCACGGCGCGCCTGCCGGAGGCGAGCGAGGCCGGGCTGCTGCGCCAGCCGCGCACCCGTCCGGTCCTGGTCACGGAGGCGGTCAACGTCGATCCCGAGCAACGGCCCGTGGAGTTCGGCGTGACGCTCTTCGCCGCCGACCGCATGCAACTGGTCGTCGAGCAACCGGGCTAGCCTCTGCCGCAGCCCACAGAGGGGCAGACAAGGGTGTAGACGCACGGAAAGCGGGCGGCGCAGTGATGCGCCGCCCGCCTTGTCGTCGCTCGCGGCCCGCCGGGTCAGGGAGAAACGCGCGCCTCCACCGGAGTCGCTCACGCTACCAAACCGACGCGGGTGCCGCGGAAGCCTTCCGGCCGCGCGCTCTGCGCGGCCGACTCCTGGCCTCAGTAGCTGCCGGAGGTGTATTCCTCGCAGAAGTCGGGGACGTAGATCCCGCCGCCGCCGCTGCAGTTGTGATCGGTGATGAAACCGCTCTCGTACTTGGAGCAAGCCGAGAGTACCGCAGCCAGACCCATGGCGGCAATCAGCAGGGTTACCTTGCGCATTCGGAATTCTCCTTACCCAGTCGTCGGGCGCCCCCCGACTTGTTGCGGCACATACCATGCCCTGAATCATCTCGGATCACAAGGCAAGGCCTTGATCTGTTTGCAGCATGGACTGATCGGGCGCACTTGTCGCCCTCGATGACGCGATCGGCCGGCAGGGTGCTGCGAAACTCTGCCATGCTGCGGACGAACGCGCAGCCATGCCGTTGGTTCCGCGCGCGCCGAGGCGTTCTCAGCCGTGCCGCCTCGCAAGCACCCGCCGGCGGCTCTCGACATCCTCGCGATTGAGGTAGCAGCCGCAGAGCGTCCGCCTGCCGACGTAGGCCAGGCGCCCGTGCAGCACGCGCCAGTTGTCGAAGATCAGCACGCGGCCGGGGTCGAGGTGGGTGCGCAGCTGGTATCCGGGATCCTCGAGCCTGCGCCAGAAGGCGCCGAGCGCGCGGTAGAAGGCTGACATCTCCGGTTCCGGCAGCAGGAAGGGCGCCCGATCGTGGTTGTTGAAGCTGACCTGGAGCAGGCGGCCTGCCGCATCGTGGCGCATGACGGGCCGCTCCGCGCGCAGGTGAACGCCCTCCTCCAGGTACTGTCCGGGGACCGCAACCCGGGACAGCACGGCGTAGGCTTCCGGATCCTCCCGCTTCAGGTCGGCGGCGACGCGGAAGCCGTCGATCAGCAGGCTCTCGCCGCCCTCGCCCTCGAACTCCAGGCAGTGGAACAGCTGCAGGCCCGGGGCGTCCTCGACGTAGGTGCCGTCGGTGTGCGGCCCGATCGTGCCGGGCGTGTAGGCGGTGTCGGCGTGGGCCATGTTCGCGGAGAACACCCAGAAGCCGCCGAAGATCGTCTCCCGGACATAGGCGATGCGTCGCGCCAGCCGCTCGGTCGCCTCGGCCGTCGCCGGCACGCCCTCGACGAAGCAGTAGCCGTCGCGCCGGATCGCCTCCAGCCAGGCCGCCAGTCCCTCGTCGCCCGCCATCACGGCCTCGTAGGAAAGGCTCGGCGAATCGGCCGGCCGCTCGTCGCCGCGCCAAAGTGCGAGGTCCGGGGGCGCCGGGTCGTCGAGTGCATCCGCCAGCTGCGACAGAGGGTGCCGGCTCAGGTGACCGTCGCGCCAGCGCACGGAGAAGCCGCCTGGCTCGCTCTCGACCGCTTCCGGGGCGAGCGCCGCGGGCAGCGCGAAGGTGTCGACCAGGCGCTGCGCGGCTTCCGGATGCAGGCACTCCGGGCAGGCGCAGTGGTCGCGCAGCCACAGGAAGGGCAGGCGCAGCCGCCGGCCGTCGTCGAGGCTCGCCACCAGGGCGTCCGATTGGGTTTCGACGGCGGCGAGGCCTCGGCTCGTCATCACAGAACAGTCCTCAGGTCTGGGGCCGGTTCCCGCAGCCCCTTGGAGGTCCGCTGGAACCGGACCGCCGGTCGCGACCTTTCGGTTGGGACGGCCGGCCGCTAAGCTGGGCCGCGATCATGCAACGGAAGACCCGATGACCGTCAACGCCGAAAGCACAGTGACGCGGTTGCGTCGCCCTCGCACCGCCGCCGCTGCCCGTGTCGCCGGCCGGGATGGGGGCCTGCCGCGCCGCGCGCTGCTCGCCTTGGTGCCGGCGCTGCTGCTCGCCGGCCTCGGGCGGGCCCGCGCTGCCGACCAGACGAGCCTTCAGTTCGAGGTATTCCGGGGGCAGGACTCGGTCGGCGACCATAGCATCACCTTCCTGCGCGACGGCGAGCGGCTGCAGGTCGAGACCCGTACCGAGGTCCAGCTCGAGCTGATCGGCGTGCCCGTCTACACCTACACCCACCAGGGCCGCGAAGTCTGGCAGGGCCCCTACCTGCAGTCGCTGGAGACCCAGACCAACGACGACGGCACCAGCCACCGCGTCTCGGGCCGCCGGACCGACCAGGGCTTCTCGGTCGAGGGCAGCGCCGGCAGCTTCGTCGTCTCCGCGGGGGTGATTCCGGGCAGCTACTGGAACTCCGACCTGATCGAGACCAACGCCCTGATCGACGTCGAGACCGGCGAGCTGTTCGAGATCGTCGTCGAGGACCGGGGCTACGACATCGTCAAGGCGGCCGACGAGGAGGTCCGGGCGCGGCGCTTCCGGGTCACCGGCGAGCGCATCGCCCACCTCTGGTACGACGCCTCCGGGCTGATCGTGAAGATGGCTTTCGAGACGCGCGGCGAGTACATCGAGCACCGCCTGCGGCGGATCGTCTGAGGCGGGCCACCGGCGCCGGCGCGGCAAGCTGTCGCGGCGCCTCAGCCTTCCTCGAGATCCAGGCCGATGCGCGCGGCTGCGGCGCGGGTCAGGCGCTGCCGGTCCGGGATCTCCCGCCAGGCCGTGCTGCGGCCCTTGAGGTCGTCCAGCACCTCGCGCAGCGAGAAGGCGTTCGCCTTCCGGATTCCCGAGAGTTCCGACCAGGAGACCGGCACCGCGACCGGCGCGCCCTCGCGGGCGCGCGGCGAGAAGGGCGCGATCGCGGTCGAGCCGCGCTGGTTGCGGAAGTGGTCGATGAAGATGCGCCCGCCGCGCTTGGCCTTGGACATGGTCGCGACGAAGCGGCCCGGATCGAGCTCGCCCATCTTGACCGCGAAAGCCTTGGCGAAGCCGGCGAAGCCGGCCCAGCCCTGCCGGCGCTCCAGCGGCACGACCAGGTGGACGCCCTTGCCGCCGGTCACCAGGGGCGCGCTCTCGAGCCCGGCCTCGCGCAGCACGCCTGCGAGGTCGACGGCCGCCTGCTTGACCGCCGCGAAGTCGACGTCCTCGGCGGGGTCGAGGTCGAAGACCAGGCGGTCCGGCTGCTCGATCCGGTCGCGGCGGCTCGCCCAGACGTGCAGCTCCAGGGCGCCGACCTGCGCGCAGCCGACCAGGGCGGCCGGGCTCTCGACAAGCAGGTACTCCTTCCGGCCGCCCTTCTTCTCGGCCAGCGAGACCTTGCCGATCGCCGCCGGAAGGCTCGGCCCGGCGTGCTTCTGGAAGAAGCACTCCTTGCCGCTGCCCTCGGGGCAGCGGACCAGGCTCACCGGCCGGCCCGCGAGGTGCGGCAGCATTGCCTCCGAGACCGCCTCGAAGTACTCGGCAAGAGCCCGCTTGGTCACCCCCATCGAGGCGAAGAGCACCCGCTCGGGATTGCTGAGAGTAACGCCCGCGATCTCGACCATGCCATCGTCTCCGCTGCGCGCCCCGGCCTTCCCGCCGCGGCCCCTGGCGGTGCCGTTCTTGACATCGCCGCCGGTCACCGCCTCGAGCGGAGCCGCCCGCTCGGCGCCGATATCGGCCGCCTGCTTGTCCTCGCGCAGCCCCTCGAACACGGCATGGCGCACCAGCCCATCGCGGGTCATCTCGGCGTAGCGTACCTCGGCGACGAGGCGGGGCGAGATCCAGCGCGCGCCGCGCCTGGCCTCGGCCGGCACCGCCGCGAAGGGCGAGGTCTTGCGCGCCAGCTTGCCCATCCTGCCCGCCAGGTCATCGAGCAGCGCGTCGTCGAAGCCGGTGCCGACCTTGCCCGCGTAGCGCAGCTCGCCCTGCTCGTGGTAGCCGAGCAGCAGCGAGGAGAAGGGCCGGCCGCGGCCCGAGGGCGACCAGCCGCCGACGACGAATTCCTGGCGCTTGACGCACTTGATCTTTAGCCAGTTGCGGCTGCGCTGCGTGCGATAGGGGGCGTCGGTGCGCTTGGCGATGATGCCCTCGTGGCCCTCGCGACAGGCGACGGCGGCGATGCGCGTGCCCTCGTCCTCCAGGTAGGTGGTGAGGTGGACCGGCTTTCGGACCCCGTCCAGGGCGGCTTCGAGGCGCTCCTTGCGCTCGCGCTGCGGCCGCGCGCGCAGGTCCTCGCCGGCCAGCACGAGGACGTCGAAGACCATGTAGGAGAGCTTCGAGGGCGCCTCCTTGAGCGCCCGCTGCAGGGCGCCGAAGTCGCTGCGGCCCTTGGCGTCGGCGACCACGATCTCACCGTCGAGCAAGGTCCGTTCCAGGCCCAGGCCGGCGAGCGCCTCGGGGATTGGGCCGAAGCGATCGCTCCAGTCGGCGCCCGAGCGGGTGTAGCAGCGCACCGTCGCGCCGTCGCAGGCGGCGAGCATGCGGTAGCCGTCGAACTTCGTCTCGTAGAGCCAGCCCTCGCCGGCCGGTGCCTCCTCGACCAGCGTGGCGAGCTGCGGCGGCACGAAATCGGGCGGCTTGCCGCCCTTGCCCTTCCTGCTCTGGCCCTTGGAGGCCTTGACCACGGAGGTTTTGGCCTTGGAAGCCGTCGGCTTCGCCGCGGCCGGGGCGCGGGCGGGTCGGGCGCTTGCTGCGCTTGCCTCGGGCCGGCGGGCCGGCGCCCCCTCCGCGATCTCGGCCATCGAGCGTCCGGAGGCGACGCTGCTGTCCTCGGCGCCGAGGTCGCGGCCGGGGTCGACCTGCTCGTCGCGCTCCTTGATCAGCAGCCAGTTCTCGCGCGTCTCGCCCTTCTTCGGCCGCATGCGGACAAGTGTGAAGCCGCCCTTCAGCCGCTCGCCGCTGAGCGCCAGCTTCAGCTTGCCCTCGGCGACCCCCTCGGCCGGGTCGCCCTCGACCTCGTAGCTGCCGCGGTCCCAGAGCATCACCGTGCCGCCGCCATACTCGCGCTTGGGGATCGTGCCCTCGAAGTCGGCGTAGTCCATCGGGTGGTCTTCGGTGCGCACCGCCAAGCGCTTGTCCGAGGGGTCCAGGCTCGGTCCCTTGGTCACCGCCCAGCTGACCAGCACACCGTCGATCGACAGGCGGAAGTCGTAGTGCAACCGCGTCGCGGCGTGCTTCTGGACGATGAAGAAGCGCTCGCTGCGCTCTTTCCGCCCCTTGGCCCTCGGGCCCTTGGCTTTGCGGCCGGACGGCTCCGCTGTCTTGGAAAAGTCTCGCTTCTTCCAGTAGGTCTCGAGCCCGCTCAAGGATCAGGCGGCCTTCTTCGAGCGGGGGCGGCGCTTGGCGGCGGCGCCGCCGCTGCTCTTCCCGCCCTTGCCGAGGCTCTGTTTGAGGGCGGCCATCAGGTCCACGACCTCGCCGGTCGGGGCCTCGCCCTCGTCGACTGCGACCGTGGCCTTGCGGCCCTTGGCCTTCTTCTGGACCAGCTCCCGCAGCGCCTCGCTGTAGCTGTCCTGGAAGACCTCCGCCTTGAAGGGCTTGGACTTGCGCTCGATCAGCTCCTGGGCCAGCGCCAGCAGCTCCTTGTCCGGCTTGACGTCGCTGATCTCGGCGAAATAGGGGTCCGACTTGCGCAGTTCGTCGGCGAAGTGCAGCGTCTCCAGAATCAGCCCGCGGCTGCAGGGCTTGAGCGCGCCGATGTACTCGCGCCCGCGCATCACCAGCTGGCCGAGGCCCACCTTCTTGGTCTGGCGGAGGGCGTCGCGCAGCACGCGGAAAGCGTCCTCCGCCAAGTCGTCGTCGGGGGCCACGTAGTAGGGCCGGTCGAAGTAGATGGGATCGATCTCGCAGTTGTCGACGAACTGGACGAGGTCCAGGGTCTTGCGGGCCTCGATCTTGATGTCGTCGATCTCCTCCTGGGTCAGCAGCACGTAGTTGCCCTTGTCGACCTCGTAGCCCTTGACGATCTCGTCCTTGTCGACCGGCCCGATCCCGGGCACGACCTTTTCGTAGCGGACGCGCTTGCCCGAGGGCTCGTGGACCTGATGGAACGACAGCTTCGAGGCCGAGCTGGTCGCGGGATAGAGCTTGACGGCGAAGGAGACGAGCGACAGCCGGATGTGGCCGCTCCACACGGGACGGGACGGCGGCATGAGCGGACTCCAGTTTGTTTGCTGCGAGTCAACGACTCCGCGCAACCCGCGGTTCCGGGGAGCGACCGCAGGCGCTCAGTTGTCCATCCAGCTGCGCCACAGTCGCTCGCCGATCAGGCAGTCGACGGGCGGCCGCTCGGCCTGGGCCGGGCGGACCGCCGCCGGCACCACGGCGGCCGGCGCGCCGGCGATCTCCAGGATCAGCTTGCGGCGGATCGCCGTGCCGAACTCGGAGATGTCGGTGACCGGCACCAGGAAGGCGCCGGGGCCGCCGATCACGCAGTCCTCGTAGTAGAGGTCGAGCAGCTCGATATCGAGGAAGCCGCCGGGCCGGCCGAGCAGCAGCGGCAGGCCGTTGATCGTGATGCCCTGCTCGACCAGCTCGTCGCGCACCACGTCGACCGGGGCGCCCATGTTGTTCGGCCCGTCGCCCGACACGTCGATGACCCGGCGCAGGCCGAACACGCCGCTCTCCTCGAAGCGGCGGGCGGCGAAGGCGAGGCCGCCGGAGATCGAGGTGCGGGTGGCGTCGCGCAGCGGGGCGGCCTCCAGCCGGGCGGCGAAGGCCTCGGCGCTGGCGCGGCCCTCGACCAGGCTCCAGGGCACGATGACCTCCTGCAGTGCCGCCCCGGCCCATTCCAGATAGAGGACCGCGATGCGGCCGTGGCTGCCGCCGGTGATCGCCTCCAGCACCTGGGGATGGCGGAAGGCGGCGACGTAGCCGGCGCGCTGGACCTCCTGTTCGTGGAGGTCCATCGAGCGCGAGACGTCGACCGCCAGCACCAGCTCCAGGTCGACGAAGTCGCGCTCCTGGGCGGCGGCCGTCGCCGGCGGGAGGCACAGCGCAAGAGCTGCCAGGGCGGCGATGGCGGGACGCATGGCGGAACTCCGGCAGCCACTCCCCCGTGCCGACTCCCCGGGTCGTTTCGCGGGGCGGCCGGCTAAAGGATAGGTCGTAGGATCCGCCCCGGCCAGCGGCGAGGGGCGCGCGATCAGAAATCCATGCCGACCCGCAGCCAGAAGCGATAGGGGTTGTCGCCCTCGGGCTCCTGGCCCTTCGCCAGCTCGCCGCCGATCTGGCGACCGGCGGAGACGTGCAGGAAGCCCTGGCCGTGCCAGTCCTGGCGTAGCGACAGCCCGACCGAGCGATGCTCGACGAGGTTGCCGTCGGCGGTCGGCGTCTGGCGCAGCCGGAGCGCGCCCTGGTCGTAGAACATGGCGAGCTGCAGCGCGCCGCCGAAGACCGGCGCGGGCACTGCGTAGCGGAGGTCGCCGTTGATGCGGAAGCCTTCGTCGCCGAAGGCTTCGCCGACCGCGAAGCCGCGCTCCGGCGGCAGGCCGCCGATCGAGAACTGCTGGGAGCCGTCGAGATTCTTGCTGGCGCCCTGGGCCATCAGCGATCCGAACAGCGACCAGGGGCCGCCGATGGTCTGCAGCCGGGCGAGGCTGGCCCGGAACCGGGCGAAGCTGCCGGCGGTGCGGGCGCCCTCGGCGTCGCTGCGGGCATAGGGCAGGTAGCCGTCGAGATCGGTGTGGCCGAGGGTCGCGGAGAGGCTGGCGGCCGTCGTCCCGCCGCCGAGCAGGCTGTCGCGCAGCCGGCCGCGCGCGCCGACCTGGGCGCTGTCTATGCGCCGGTCGGCCGTGGTCGTGCCCTGGGCCTGGTCGAGCTGCTCGAGGTGGCGGAGCCGGGTGCGCAGCGACAGGTCGAAGTTTCCGCCCTGGAGCAGCGGCCGCTCGGCGACGATTTCCAGCAGCGTCGCCTGACCATCGGCGCGTCGGCCGTCGAGGTCGTCGACGCGCTCCTCGTCGAGATAGCTTTCGGCGCCGGCGAGCGTCGAGCCGGCGAGGTCGAGCGGCGCATCGAAACGGCCGGAGAAGAAGGGGGCGCCGGCGCCGTCGGTGACGCCGCGCGCCTGCAGATGGCCGCCGCGTCCGGCCGGATTGGACATCTGGAAGGTGGCGCCGACCTGCCAGCCGCCCTCAGGCAAGCGCGCGAAGAGGTCGCTCTCCGGCCTGAAGCCGAGCACCGACCCTTCCTCGAGCTCGACGACCAGGCGATCTGCGGCCGGCGTCTCGGCGTTGAGGAGGGTGGCGCGGGTGCGGCTGCTCGGCAGGCTCCGGTAGAAGGCGAAGGCGGGCGCCGGCGCGGGTCGACTGACGGCCGGGGCCGGTCCCGCAGCCGGGGCCCAGGCAGCCGAGGGCGTCGGCGCCGGCAGCGCCAAGGTCATGTCGCCCCTCACCGCCTCGGCCAGCATGGCCCGGTCCAGGGTGCCGTCCTCGACGACCAGCCGGACGACGCCCTGCTCGATGCGCTGCGGTGGCAGCGATACCCGCGTCGCCCGGTAGCCGTACTCGCGGTAGTGCCCCAGCACCGCCTCGACCGCCTGGCGTAGCTCCTCGAGAGTGACGTCGCGTCCGGCGAAGGGGGCGAGAACCTCGCTCAGCACCGCATCGGTGAAGCGGACGTTGCCCTCGATCGCGAAGGCGGCGACGCGGATCTGCTGGGCTCCCGCGGGTGCCGGTCCTTCGGCCCCCTCGCGATACCCCCCCTCGCGATACCCCAACCCCGACAGCGCTCCCTGGGCGAGATTCTCCACGAGGGAACGCGGGCGCTCGCGGCCCGGCTTCGGCGGCTCCGCCCAGGCACTGGTCGGCAGGGCGAGCAGCAACAGGCAGGCGAGCGACCGTAGGCTCGCGCGCAGGTACCTCACAGAAGCCAAGACCCCATCCCCGTCCGTCCCGCAAGCCTGAATCAAGCTCTCTTGCAGGGCAACGGAAGCCTGCCCTGCAGGAGCCTTTATCCGGCCACGATGGTTAACGGAGGGTTTTCTTTGGGGACGGGCGGGGCGATTCGCCTACCGAAAGCTACTTTGCCGGCAAGAGCCTGTCGCGCTGGGGCACGTTGGCGAAGCGGCGGTAGACGAAGTCCCGCCGGTCGGCGCCCGAGTCGGCCTCGGCGATCGCGACCAGCGACTCGTGGAAGGGCGACAGCGCGCAGGCCGGGTCGACGGCGCCCGCGGCGCCGGTGATCGCGAATGCCTGGCAGCGGCAGCCGCCCCAGTCGATCTCGCGGCGCTCGCAGCTGCGGCAGGGCTCCGGCATCCAGTCGGTACCGCGGAAGGCGCGGAAGGCCTCGGAGTTGCGCCAGATGTCGGCGAGGCTGCGCTCGGTCACGGAATCGAAGGCGAGGCCGGTGATCGATTCGGCGGCGTGGCAGGGCAGCACCTTGCCGGCCGGCGAGACGTTGAGGAACTGCCGGCCCCAGCCGCCCATGCAGGACTTCGGCCGCTTGGCGTAGTAGTCGGGCACCACGTAGTCGATGACCAGCCGCCCCTTCAGGCGTTCGCGCGCCGCCTCGACCGTGGCGGTCGCCTGCTCCAGCTGCGCGCGCGTCGGCATCAGGGCGGCGCGGTTTCGGAAGGCCCAGCCGTAGTACTGGACGTGGGCGATCTCGGCGCGCTGGGCGTCGAGCTCGACCGCGAGGTCGAGCAACGCGGGCAGGTGGTCGAGGTTCTGCCGGTGGACCACGAGATTGAGCGTCAGCGGCAGGCCGGCCGTACGCACCCAGCCTGCGAAGTGACGCTTCTTCGCCTGCGCGCCGGGATGGCCGCCGATCCGCTCTCCGCCCGCCGCCTCGCTGTCCTGGAACGACAGCTGCACGTGGTCGAGCCCGGCCTCGGCGAGGCGCTGCAGGCCGGCCTCGTCGAGCAGCACCCCGGCGGTGATCAGGTTGCTGTAGAGGCCGACCTCTGCGGCCCTGGCGACGAGCTGCTCCAGGTCCTTGCGCACCGTCGGCTCGCCGCCGGAGAAGTGGATCTGCAGGGCGCCGAGCTCGGCCGCCTCCTCGATGACGCGCAGCCAGCCGGCGGTGTCGAGCTCTCGGCTGGCCTGCTCGAGTTCGAGCGGGTTCGAGCAATAGGGACACTGCAGCGGGCAGCGGTGCGTCAGCTCCGCGAGCAGGGCCATCGGGAAGCCCACCGCCTTGTCGATCTGCTGGCTCATGCCGTCATGACCGCCTTGTCTGTCAGGTCCTGGAGCATCTCGGTCACGTCGCCCAGGACCACCGCGCGCGGCGCCTGGAAGGTCGTGGCCAGATCGTCGACGATGGCGCCGACCGTCGCCTTGCCGTTGCAGCGCCGGATCACCTCCAGGGCAACGGGGTCGGGCACGAACACCCGCTCGGGCGCCTGGACCATCCACTGCTCCCGGGCCTTGTCGAAGCGCAGCTTCACGCCGCGGGGCAACCTCGGCACCGACTCTTCCGATATGGTGACCCGCTCGGCCATGGTCAGCCCCCCGCCCTCTCCGGGCCCGCTACCATTGGCCCCCCTACCATTCCTGCGGCCCCTCTGGCAGGAAGGCGCCGGGCGGCGGCGTCGCGGGCTCGACATAGGCGTGGTGCAGCGCGTCGAGCTGGGCCCAGAGCACGTCGGTCTTGAAGCGCACCGCCGCCAGCACCTGCTCCTGCTGGTCCCGGGTGCGCGCCTCGCGCGTGACGTAGGCCAGGCCGAACTTGACGTCCTCTGGCGCCTCGGTCAGGCGGCGCTTGAAGTAGGCGATCGTCCGCTCGTTGGCGAAGGGGTAGTGCTCGAGCAGGCCGGCGATCCGTTCCTCGTGGATCTTCGGCGCGAACAGCTCGGTCAGGGAGGAGGCGACCGCCTCCAGCAGGCTCTTGTCGCGCACGAAGTGGACGTAGGCGTCGACGGCGAAGCGGGTCGCCGGCAGCAGGCCTTCGGTCGAGACCACGTAGTCCCGCTCCAGCCCGACCGCCTCGGCCAGCACCAGCCAGCGCTCGATGCCGCCCTCGTTGGCCGGCCGGTCGCCCTGGGCCGCGCTTCCGTCATGCTCCTCGATGCGCTTGCGCCACTCGCGGCGCAGCGCCGCGTCCTCGCAGCGCGACAGCAGGGTGGCGTCCTTGATCGGGATTCGGCTCTGGTAGTAGTAGCGGTTCAGCACCCAGGCCTGGACCTGCCCGCGGTTCAGCTGACCGCCGTGCAGCAGGCGGTGGAAGGGATGCAGGCTGTGGTAGCGCTCGCGGCCGATCTGCCGCAGCCGGGCCTCGAGCTCGGCCGGGCTCAGCAGGGGCTGCTCCGACTCGCGCCGGTCGGGACTTGCGCTCAAAGCTCTATCTCCATGCCGTCGCGCGCGATCTCCCAGCCGGCGGCCTCGACCTCGGCGCGTTCCGGGGAATCGAGCAGCAGGACCGGGTTGGTGTTGTTGATGTGAATGAAGACCCGGCGCGCGATCGCGACCTCGGCGAGTCCGGCGATGCTGCCGTCCGGCCCCGCCATCGACAGGTGGCCCATGCGCCGCCCCGTCTTCACCCCGGCGCCCTGGGCCTGCATCTCGTCGTCGCGCCACAGCGTGCCATCGAACAGCAGCAGCGCGGCCCCCTGCAGGCGGCCCTTGAGGTCGTCCGGCAGCGCCGCGCAGCCCGGCAGGTAGAAGAGCGCTCGGCCGTCGTCGCCATCGGCCGCAGCGACCCGCAGGCCGATCGTGTCCTCCGACACCGTGCCGAAGTCGGCGCCCGCGGCTGCGTCCTCCTTATAGAGCGCGACCTTGCCCGGCACCGCGAAGGCCTCGACCGTCAGGCCGAGCGGCTCGCCGTCGCGGGTCAGCGGTTCGAACGGCCGGTCGAGGGCAAGCGGCCGCCGCTCGACGAAGTCGGGATTCAGCACGTTGAAGATCGAGTTCTCGGCGAGCACGGCCAGCACGCGCGGCGTGGCGTAGAGCGAGAAGGCCTGGCTTTCGCGCAGCGTCAGCAGGCCGGCGACGTGATCGACGTCGGCGTTGGTCAGCACGACACTGGCGATCGGCGTGTGTCGAACGCCTTCGGCAGGATGCAGCGGCGGATTGTCGTTGATCTGCTGGCGGATGTCCGGAGACGCGTTGAAAACCACCCACCGCCGGCCGTCGCGGCTGACGGCGATTGAGGACTGGCTGCAGGCCGGCGCGACGGGATCGCCGTCACGGGCGCGTCGAGACGCCGGGCTGTTGCTGTTCCATTGCGGAAAGCCGCCACCAGCCGCCGCCCCGAGCACCAGGACGCGTAGCACGTTGTCACGACTCCGACTGGCCAAGCGGGGCGGCGTCTTGCCGCGGCCGACTCAGGGTAGGGGACAACATCGACCGCAACAGACGCGACAGGCTTCCCGCGGTTGCGGGGGCGGTCCTCGTCACGTACGCCTCGACCGCGAGCCCCCGCTTCCGGTCAAGCCGGAAACGGGGTGCTCGTCGTTCGCCGGTAGCCGCCGGCCTAGAGCTCGGCGCAGGCGTAGCAGTTGATCTCCATACCGACGGAAATCTCGACGATCTTGGGCTTGGTCCAGAGCATTGCGCGTTCCTCCCGCTCGTCAGTGGTGTCCGTGTAACTGAGGATTGTATGACTCCGTTCCCACCGGGACAAGAGTTATCGAGGGCGAATCGCATCCGCCGGACCGGGCAGGCGGGCGGGGAGGGCCTTGGCGCCCTCCTGCGCCGGCGGCTCGTCGCGGCAGAAGCGTCCGAGAGGGACGCGCGGCGCTCGGGCGCGGGCCAGCCCGCCGGCACCCCCGGCCCCCGGTTGGGCGATCAGCCAGCGTCGCTCGACTTCGAAGGCCTCGTGCTCGCGCTTCAGCCAGGTGCGGCAGCTGCGCGGCCCGGCGAGGGCGCCGTTCTCCTGCTGCAGAAAGTGCACCAGCTCGTGCAGCAGGATCGCGCGAGCCTGCAGGTCCTCGAGGGGGTCCAGGCGCTCGTCGAGGTAAATCGTGTGGCCGGGCGGAAACCAGCCGTAGACGGCGCAGGGGCCAGCGCAGGCGCGCAGCGCGAGCTCGCCCTGCGGCAGGAAGGCAATGGCGGGCGGCGCGGCCGGCGCCGTATAGCCCGTCAGGCTCTGGGCCGACAGCAGCAGCGCGGCGACCAATGCCTGTATCGCTCCGGCGTCCATTGATCCCGTCCCGGTCATGGCGTAGGTATCGAGATACTATGCCGCCTGGAGAGTGCGCCAAGCACTTCCAGGCGCAGCCGCTCAGGGAGGCCGAGCCATTGAGCGCAAGACGCAGCGTCCTGCTGGTGGGGCTTGCCCTGGCCGCCGCCGTCCTCAGCGCGGCTTCCGGGGCGTTGCGGCCCGCCGCCGCCCAGGACGGCCTGCGCAACGACTTCCCGACCGTCGCCCGCGCCGACTACGTCTTCGCCTGCATGGCGGCGAACGGCGAGAGCCGGGAGATGCTCCAGCGCTGCTCCTGCAGCGTCGACGTGATCGCCTCGATCCTGCCCTACGACGTCTATGTCGAAGCCGAGACGGTGCTCAGCATGCGCCATCTCGGCGGCGAGAAGACCGCGATGTTCCGCGACACGGTGATCGCCAAGGATCTCGTCGACCGGCTCCGCGGCGCCCAGGCCGAAGCCGAGATCCGATGCTTCTGAAGGCGGCTACGACCCGGCGTCCGGCTCGACGGGCCAGGCGCCCTCGAAGGTCATGTCCTCGGAATCGCGCACCGTGACGGCGACCTGCCTGGCGCCGTCGGGGCGGTAGTAGAAGTGAATCGAGGGATCCTCGCTCAGCGAGATCGCGCCCTCCACCGTCAGCAGCGTCCGGTCCCCGTAGGAGACCTCGATGTCCTCGACGTAGTGCGGCGGCACGAAGTGGCGCGTCAGCTGATCCATCTGCAGGCCCGAGTAGTTCGGGTGGCCGATCAGCAGCTGCAGCCGCCGCAGCCCTTCGGCCTGCCGGTCCCCCTCCTGGCCGGGCAGCTGCTTCAGCTGCAGGCGGCCGAGCCGTGCCAGCGCGGCCTCTGCGTCCTTCAGGGCCGGCGCCGAGCAGCCGCCCGAGGCCTTGACGAAGCTGGAGGCCATGTGGAGCCGGCCGTCGCTGGTCTCCGCGATCGCGCGGACGTGGGTGTAGGTGTCGACGCGCACGCGGGTCGCCAGGGTCGCTCGGCCGAGTCCGGGGGTGAGGTGGAAGACCGCGGCGACGGGCACGGGATTCTCGTCGATCACGAGGGTGACGGTGCGGATGTAGTGCTCCGGCGTCTGCGCGATGCCGGCGACGATGGTGACCGGCACGATGGCGGCGTCCTGGGCGCGGTAGGGCGCTTCCAGAGCGATCACGCCGGGCGTTTCCGAGATCGGCCGGTCGCCGAACAGCAGCGGGCGTAGCTCCGACCAGGCGTCGCCGGCCGCGACCGGTGCGGTGAGCAGGAGCAGAAGTGTCGGCACGAGGCCGGCGAGGGTGCGCAGCATGACCAAGTCTCCCGCACGAAGGCCCTTCGGGGCTGGCAGGGACCCTTTCTGGGGCTGTCAGAACGCGATAATACCATGAAGCGCAGAGCGGCGACACAAGGACAACCGCTCGCCGCCGGCCTACTCCCACTCCAGCTCGGTGAAGGCGGTCACCACGTTGCGCGCGTTGGTCGCCTCGAACAGCAGCCAGGCGCCCGCCTGGTCCCGTCCCGCGGTGGCCAGTGCCTGCTCGATCGTGCCGCCGGCGGCGAGGATTCCGCGCAGCGCGTCGCGCAGCCCGCGCAGGTAGGCCTCCTGGGCGTCGAGCGCCTGCGGCCAGAGCGCGGCCGGTGGGCCGTGGCCGGGGACCACGCGCTCGGCCGGCAGGTCGCGCAGCCGGGCCATAACCTCGAGCCAGCCGTTCAGGCTGCCGTCGATGACCGGCGCCCGTTCCATGAACAGGAGGTCGCCGGTCCAGAGCGTCCCGCCGGCCGGGTCGTGGACCGTCAGGTCGGCGTCGGTGTGGGCGGGCGGCCAGGCGGTCAGGACGAGCCTCCGGCCGCCGAGCTCGAGCGTCAGGCTGTCCGCGACGGTGACGTCGGGCGGGATCGCTGTGCTGCCCTCGGCCGCCGCGCCCAGGGTCTCGCGCAGGCGCTCGAGATAGAAGGCGCCGCGCGCCGCCAGGGCACGCGGCAGGTTGGCGTGGCCGACGAAGCGTGCGCCTTCCGCACGGAAGGCGGCGTTGCCGAGCAGGTGGTCGGGATGGACGTGGGTGTTGACGACCCAGCGCACCGGCCGGTCGGTGACCTGGCGGATCGCGGCCAGCAGCGCCGCACCCACCGCGGCACTGCCGCCGCTGTCGATCACCGCGACCGCCTCCTCGCCGACGACGAAGCCGATGTTGGCGATGTCGCCGGCGTTGCCCGGTGCGGCCTCCTCGTGGCGGCCCTGGTGGACGTAGGTTCCCGGTGCGATCTCAACGACCGGCAGCGGCGCCGGATCGGCGCGCGTGGCGCCCGCCGCGAGCGGCCCGGCGAGCAGCGCCAGCATCAGCGCCGGCGCCGCGTGCGCGCGCCAGCGACCGCGCGGGCGGCGAGCGAAGATTGGCCGGACCCCCTCGGGGCTCCGCTTCGAACTTTTGCAGTGCAAGACGATCTCCAATAATCAGCGGGCGGCAATTCGCTTGTCGAATGCGGGGCTTGGCGCCACCGTCGGTTATCGGCTCAGCGGAAGATTTTGCAATGCAACAAGATCGTCGCAGATCCGCGCAAGGATGTTGCGACGATGAATCATTACTCACAAGCTTATTGCGGTATGCCATTTTAGCGGGTAGCATTCTACCCGATCCGAGCGCGCCTCCGGCCCGCCCCGGAGGTGGCGTGAATACCTGCTGAGAGGGACGTGAATCCTTGGAGCCATTGGGAAGCGTGCCTTCAGTGCGCGCTTGTCGGTCAGGCAGAAAGACTCTTCGCCGCACGGACGATCAAGGATCGCCCGGCCCGGACGATGAAAAGAAAATGAAAGGGAGGGTACGATGAAAGGTGTTCTTGGTGGCATCTTCGCCGCGGCGACGCTGGCCGGCTTGGCCGTCGGCGCGTCGGCGAACGATGAGTTGCTGCAGATGCAGCAGAACCCCAAAGAGTGGGTCATGCCGACCGGCAACTATGCCAACTGGCGCTACAGCGAACTGGACCAGATCAACAAAGGCAACGTCGGCGACCTGCAGGTCGCCTGGACCTTCTCGACCGGCGTGCTGCGCGGCCACGAGGGCGGGCCGCTGATCATCGACGGCCTGATGTACGTCCACACGCCGTTCCCCAACACGGTCTACGCGCTCGACCTGAACGACGAGCAGAAGATCGTCTGGAAGTACGAGCCCAAGCAGGACCCCGACGTCATTCCGGTGATGTGCTGCGACACCGTGAACCGCGGCGTGGCCTACGGCGACGGCAAGATCATCCTGCACCAGGCCGACACCACGGTGGTGGCGCTCGACGCCAAGACCGGCGAGGTCGCCTGGAGCGTCGTCAACGGCGATCCCAAGATCGGCGAGACCGGCACCAACGCCCCGATCGTCATCAAGGACAAGGTGCTGATCGGCATTTCCGGCGGCGAGTTCGGCGTGCGCGGCAGCCTCACGGCCTACGACCTCGCGAGCGGCGAGCGCGTCTGGCGCGCCTACTCCATGGGCCCGGACTCCGACATCCTGATGGATCCCGAGAAGACCACCCACCTGGGCGAGCCGGTCGGCAAGGATTCCGGCCTGAACACCTGGGAAGGCGACCAGTGGAAGATCGGTGGCGGCACGACCTGGGGCTGGTTCTCCTACGACCCGGACCTCGACCTGGTCTACTACGGCACCGGCAACCCCAGCACCTGGAACCCGGCGCAGCGGCCCGGCGACAATCGCTGGTCGATGACCATCATGGCCCGTGATCCCGACGACGGCATGGCGAAGTGGGTCTACCAGATGACCCCGCATGACGAGTGGGACTATGACGGCGTCAACGAGATGATGCTGGTCGACATCGAGATCGACGGCGAGATGCGCAAGGTTCTGGTGCATCCCGACCGCAACGGCTTCACCTACACCATGGACCGCGAGACCGGCGAGCTGCTGGTCGCCGAGAAGTTCGACCCGGTCGTCAACTGGGCGACCCATATCGACATGGAAACCGGCCGTCCGCAGGTCGTCGACCAGTACTCGACCCAGCACAACGGCGAGGACGTCAACACGACCGGCGTCTGCCCGGCAGCCCTCGGGACCAAGGACCAGCAGCCCTCGGCCTTCTCGCCGAAGACCAACCTGTTCTACATCCCGACGAACCACGTCTGCATGGACTACGAGCCGTTCCGCGTCGCCTACACCGCCGGCCAGCCCTACGTCGGCGCGACGCTGTCCATGTATCCGCCGGAGGGCGCGGAGCACATGGGCAACTTCATCGCCTGGGACGCCGCCAAGGGCGAGATCGTCTGGTCGCTGCCCGAGCGCTTCTCGGTCTGGAGCGGCGCGCTGGCGACGGCGGGCGACGTCGTCTTCTACGGCACCCTGGAGGGCTACCTGAAGGCAGTCGACTCGACCACCGGCGAGGAGCTCTACAAGTTCAAGACTCCCTCCGGCATCATCGGCAACGTCACGACCTACGAGCACGACGGCAAGCAGTACATCGCCGTGCTCTCGGGCGTCGGCGGCTGGGCGGGCATCGGCCTTGCGGCCGGCCTGACCGATCCGACCGCCGGCCTCGGCGCGGTGGGCGGCTATGCCGCGCTGTCGGAGTACACGGCGCTCGGCGGCCAGCTGACCGTCTTCGCCGTGCCGAACTGACGCGAGGCTCCCGCGATCTGGCCCGGCCTCGGAACCTTCGGGTTCCGAGGCCGGGCCTTTCGTGTCGCAGCCCCCGGAGCCGGCAGATCACGAAGAGCCGGCAGACCACGAAGAGCCGGCAGACCACGAAGACCCGACGGGCCATGAAGAGCCGGCAGGCCACGAGCGGCCGAGGCGGTGCGGCGGACCGGGCGACGGGCCCGGCGGAGCGCCCCGCCTCCAGTCCCCCGACCTCCAAGGAGCGGAGAGCCATTGTCATGATTCAAGGTGTGTTTCGCAGAGTCCCAGGCCGCGGGGGCGTCGCCCTTCTCTCGGCCGCCGTCGCGCTTTCCGTGCTCTGCCTGGGCGCCGGCCAGCCGCGGGCGCAGGACGAGGACAAGCCCTACGAGGTTCAGGAGGACGGCACCGTCGACTGGTACACCTTCAGCGGCTTCCGCCGCTACCACGCCGAGTGCCACGTCTGCCACGGGCCCGACGGGCTGGGCAGCAGCTTCGCGCCGGCGCTGACGGAAAGCCTGGAGAGGATGGACTACGACCAGTTCCTCGACATCGTCGTCAACGGCCGCCAGAACGTCGGCACCGCGAGCGACAACGTGATGCCGGCCTTCGGCATGAACCGCAACGTCATGTGCTTCATCGACGACCTCTACGCCTACCTGAAGGCCCGCTCCGACGGCGCCGTGCCGCGCGGCCGTCCCAAGCACGAGGCGAAGCCGGAGGAGGCGCGCGAGCGTGACGACGCCTGCATGGGGTGACGCCATGAACCGCTTTCCGAGAAGGGCCGCGCGCGGCGCCGGCGCGCTGCGCTGCCTGCTGATCGGGCTGCTGCTCGGGCTGCTGCCGGGTTCGGGTGCGATGGCGCAGTCGACCTCGGAGGCCGTCGACCAGAGCGCGCTCAGGGTCTGCGCCGATCCCGGCAACCTGCCCTTCTCAGACCGCTCCGGAGCCGGCTTCGAGAACCGCATCGCCGAGCTGCTCGCCGAGGCGCTCGGCGTGCCGCTGCGCTACACTTGGTTCCCGCAGGCCACCGGCTTCGTGCGCAACACCCTGGCGGCGCGGCGCTGCGATCTGGTCACCGGCGTCTCGCTTGGCTTCGAGCTGCTGCAGAACACCAACCCCTACTACCGCTCGGCCTACGTCCTGGTGCAGCGCCGCGACGGCGGGCCGGGCGCCGCGAGCCTCGACGACCCGGCGCTCCGCGACCGCACGATCGGCGTCGTCGCCGGCACGCCCCCGGCCTCGCTGCTGGTCGGGCGCGGGCTGATCGGCAAGGCCCGGCCCTATCCGCTGATGGTCGATGCCCGCTTCGAGCGGCCCGGCGAGAAGATGATCCACGACATCGCGACCGGCGAGATCGACGCCGGCCTGCTGTGGGGCCCGATCGCCGGCTACTACGCCAGCAAGAGCGAGGTGCCGCTGACCCTGCTGCCACTGACCGCCGGACCCGAGGAGCCGGCCATGGCCTACTACATCACCATGGGCGTGCGCTTCGGCGAGCCCGAGTGGAAGCAGCAGGTCAACCGGCTGCTCGACGAGAAGCAGGCAGAGATCCAGGCGATTTTGCAGGACTACGGCGTGCCCCTGCTCGACCGCCAGGGCAAGCCGATCGAGCCGTGAAGGTCCCGCGCGCGCCTCGCGGCCGGGCCGCCGGAGCAGGCGGTCTGCTGTTGCTCGCGCTGTTTCTCGCCCCGCCGGGCGCCGCGGATCCGGCCGTTGCCGAGCCCGCCGGCTACCGGCTGGAGGGCTACCGGGCGCCGGTGCCGGACAACCTCGCCGGGGCGACGGTCGTCGACACCGCCGGCGCGGCGGCGCTGCTCGATGGCGGTGCGGCGCTGCCGGTGGACGTCCTGCCGCGCCCGCCGAAGCCGGAGGGCCTGCGTGCCGGCACCATCTGGCGCCAGCCGCCGCGCGACAACATTCCCGGCAGCCTGTGGCTGCCGAACACCGGCTACGGCGCCCTGTCGGAGTCCATGGCGCGCTATTTCCGCGAGGCGCTGGCGCGGGGCACCGGCGGCGAACGCGACCGCGGCCTGCTGTTCTACTGCCTGAGCGACTGCTGGATGTCCTGGAACGCCGCCAAGCGCGCCCTCGCCCTCGGCTACCGCCGGGTCTTCTGGTATCCCGACGGCACCGACGGCTGGTCCGCCGCCGGCCTGCCGCTGGAGCGCAGCGAGCCGGTGCCGCCGCCGGAGTGAGTCCACCGAGAGCCGGCGCGGCCGCCGACCGGGGCCGCTACGCCAGCCCGCCGGCGATGGTGCGGGCCAGCAGGAACAGGCGCTGCTCCAGGTCGATCGGCTGCTGGCAGAGGTACTTCAGCGACTGCTCGCGCTCCTGGTAGATGCGGATGTCCCAGGCCTGCTGCTGGGCCAGTTCCTCGCGCCTCGCCCCGGCCTCGGCGGGCAGGCCGTCCAGGCGGCTGCCGGTCGCCTCGATGCGCTCGGCGAGCTCGCGCTGCCTGCGGGTGTAGCGCTCGATGCCGGCCATGATCGCGCCGCGCTCACGGTTGACGGTCTGCAGCAGGCCGGCGAAGAGGCGGGTCAGGCGGGCGTTGCGCTCGCCGTCCAGCGTCTGGGTGAAGGCCTCGGCCTTCTCCTGGGCGGTCTCCAGCGGCAGGCTGCGCGCGGCCAGTTCGCCGACCAGGCGCTCGACCTCCTCGTCCTCGCGCCACTCCGAAAGCGCCTGGTCGATGGGCGGTCCGGCCCAGACCACGGCCGCCGAGATCTCCGGCACCTTGCGCTGGATGCAGGGCCAGTCGGCGTCCTGCGGGTCGGCGCCCGGCGCCGCGGCGGGCGCCAGCAGCAGCCATAGGGCGACGGCGCCGGCGAGCCCCGGGACGAGTCTGAAGTCGGTCATCGGCATCTCCTGTTGCTCAGCCGGCCGGGCCGCCCCGCCGGGCGGTCATGCCCCGGGCCGGATCGTATCCGTAGACCGCCAGGGCCATGAAGAGGGCGGCACAGCCGAGCACCACGGCGAGCGCCGTCGGCTCGACCCGCCCGTAGAGCCCGAAGCGGATCAGCTCGACGGCGTGGGTGAAGGGGTTGAGCTGGCAGAGGTGATAGAGCAGCGGGCTGGTCTCGCGGATCCGCCACAGCGGATAGAGCGCCGAGGAGGCGAAAAACAGCGGGAAGATCACGAAGTTCATGATGCCCGCGAAGTTCTCGAGCTGCCGGATGAAGGACGAGAGCAGCAGGCCCAGGGCGCCCAGCATGAGCCCTGAGAGCAGGAGCGCCGGCAGGACGGTCAGGTAGCCCCACAGCGGCGGCCGCACGTCCCACAGCCAGGCGATCGCCAGGAAGGCGGCGACCTGCAGGATCGAGACGGCGACTCCGGCGAGCAGCTTGCAGGTCAGCAGGTACCAGCGCGGCAGCGGGCTGAGCAGCAGCGTCCGCATCGAGCCCATCTCGCGGTCGTAGACCATCGAAAGCGAGGACTGCATGCCGTTGAACAGCTGGATCATACCGACCAGCCCGGGGACGATGTAGACCTCGTAGAGCACGTAGGTGTCGTAGGGCGGCATGATCGAGACGCCGAGCACGGCGCGGAAGCCGGCGGCGAAGATGAACAACCAGACCAGCGGGCGCACCAGGGCGGCGACGAAGCGCTCGCGCTGGTGCAGGAAGCGCAGGGCCTCGCGCCCGACGATGCCCTTGAGGCAACGCAGGTAGTGCGCAGCACTCAGGGCGCCCGGAGCCGGCCGCCCGGTCATCCGGCGGCCGCCGCCGCGGGGGCGCCGCGGGTCAGCGCCGAGAAGAGCGCGCCGATGTCGGCCTGGCCGGACTCGGCCAGCAGAGCGGTCAGCTCGCCGTCGGCCAGGACCCGGCCCTGGTGCAGGATCACCACGCGGTTGCCCGGCACCACCTCGTCGACCAGGTGCGTCGCCCAGAGCAGCGCCAGGCTCTCCTCGGCGACCAGCCGGCGCAGGTGCTCCAGGATCGCCCGGCGGCTGTCGATGTCGAGCCCGACCGTGGCCTCGTCGCAGAGCAGCAGGCGCGGCCGGTGGAGCAGCGCCCTGGCGATCTCGACCCGGCGCAGCTGACCGCCCGACAGCTCGCGGGCCTTGTCGTCGGCGCGCTCGGCGAGGCCGATGCGCGCCAGCTCCGCGCCCAGGCGCTGGCGCGCCAGGCGTTTCGGCAGGCCGTGCAGGGCGGCGTGGTAGAGCAGATTCTGGGCCACGCTCAGGTCGAGGTCGAGGGTGCGCTGCTGGAACACCGCGCCGATCCGGCTCAGGGCCTCGGAGGGATGGCGGCGCAGCTCGCGGCCGAACACGCGGATCGAGCCGCCTTGGTTGGCATAGAGCCGCGTCACCAGCGAGAACAGCGTGGTCTTTCCGGCACCGTTCTGGCCGAGCAGGACCGTGAACTGGCCCGGCCGCAGGGTCAGCGAGACCGAGTCGAGCGCCAAGCGCCGTCCGAAGCGGTGGCTCAGCGCCTCGACCTGCAGCGCCGGCTCGGAGGCGTCGCCGCCCGCAGGCACCGATGGCGCCGTCGCCTCCCTCATCCCCGAGCCCGGCCCTTGCCCCGCCTCACTCGCGCACGGCCACGCCCCAGGGCAGCGCGCCGACGGTCACGGATTTGGTTACCCGCCGCGCCTCGACGTCGATCACCGAGATGTCGTTCGACACGCCGTTGGTCGAGTAGATGAAGCGCTCGTCCGGGCTGAAGGCCAGCTGCCAGACCCGCTGCCCGACCAGCAGGTAGTCCAGGACCTCGAAGGTCCGGGCGTCGATCACCGCGACCCGGTTGGAGGGGCCGAGTGCCACGAAGGCGACGGTCTGGTCGCTCTTCACGCGCACGCCGACCGGCTGCAGCGCCTCCGGCCGGATGCCGGCGACCTCGAAGGTGATCTTGTGGAGGATCTCCTTGCTCTCGGCGTCGATGATCGAGACCGTCCCGCCGATCTCGGCCGAGACCCAGACCTGGCTGCCGTCCTTAGTGAACTCGGCGAAGCGCGGCCGCTGGTCGACCAGCACGTTGTGGGTGATCTCGTAGGTCTCGGTGTCGATGAAGTGCGCCATCGAGGTCGTCTCAGAGGTGTTGACCAGGACCTTGCCGTCGGGGCTGATGCCCATGCCTTCCGGCTCGACGCCGACCGGCACCTCGGCGATCACCTGGCCGCTCTCGACGTCGACCACCGTGACCAGGTTGTCGTCCTCGTTGGCGACGTAGAGCGGGTTGCCTGACGGCGCCAGCACAAAGAGCTCCGGGTCCGGCCCGCTCGGCAGGGTGCGCACGACCTCCAGTGTCTCCAGGTCGAGCACCTCGACGTGGTTGTCGTCGCTGGTGCAGATGTAGAGCTTGCTCTGGTCGTGGCTGAGGGTGATGCCGCGCGGCCGCTGGCCGACCGGCACGGTCGCCGTCACCTCCAGGGTGTCGCCGTCGATGACGGTGATGGAGTTGCCCTTTTCGTTGGAGACGTAGATCGTCGTGGCGCCCGCCGAGGCCGCCGCCAGGGCTAGGCCGAGACCCAGTCCCACGCCCAAGCCGCCGGCCAGAAGTGCTTGCCGCATGGTCCCTTCCTCCCTTCCTCGTGGGGGCATTGGCCGCCCCGTCTTTTCGGTGCCGGCGACGCCGGCTGCCCGTCAGTTCAGCCGGCAGTCCGACTCCGGCTCGTCGTAGCCCAAGCTGTCGAGCGGCGTGCGCTCGTGCAGGTAGCCCTCCTGCGGCGAGACCGAGGCCAGCATGCGCGCCGAGGCCAGCAGCATCGGCTGGCGCAGCTGCTGGTTCCAAGGCCGGAAGGTCAGGCCCTCGCCCTTGAAGGCGCCGAGCCGGAAGGCGTCGCTCAGCAGGTAGCCCTTGACGCTCTCCGCTTCCGCGCCGCTGCCGCGGGTCACGGCCTCGCCGATCGCGCGCACGGCGACCCAGGCGGCGTAGTCGCGCTCGACCATGCCGCGGCCGGCGGCGTTCTCGAAGCGGGTCTGCATCTGGGTGCCGCCCCACTGCTCCTGGCTGCGATGCCAGGCGGTCGGCACCAGCCCCTGGGTGCCGACGACCGGCCGCGGGTCCCAGGTGCGGTAGGGCAGGTACTCGCCGAAGAGGTCGCTCTCGTCGGCGACGACCAGCACGTCGTAGTCGGGGACCTCCTGGGTCAGGGCCGTCATCTGGCGCTGGATCTGGACGTGGCCGGTGTCGGTGCGCCGGGCCATGGGGTCGTAGTCGTAGGGCCGCGTCTCGACGATCCTGGCGCCGAAACGACCGGCGGCGCGGCGCAAGGCCTCCGCGAAGGCGCGGTCGTCGGGCTGCTGGCCCTCGACCAGGAACCAGCGGCTCCAGCGCCTGGCCATCAGGAACTGCGCCAGGGCATCCGCCTTCATCGCCCGGCTCGGGATGACGTGCAACAGGTTCGGACGGCAGTCGGCGATGCGCAGCCCGTCGTCCTCGGCGCGGACGTTGAAGATCAGCGCCTGCTCGGCGCCGGCCAAGTCGGCCACGGCGAGCAGCGGCTCGGCGCCCACGTCGGCGACGAAGTAGCGACGGCCCTCGGCGAGGAGGCGTGCGACCTCGGCGGTCAGGGCCTGCCAGTCCTCGGCGACGACCTCGGTCAGGCTGTAGCTCTGGTTGAGGAAGCGGCCGGTGGTGTTGTTGTCGTCGATGCCGACCTTGGCACCTGCCACGCCCTCGTCGTGCAGGGTCGGCTCGACCAGCGACAGCGGCGGACGCGGCTGCTCCGCCAGGGTCAGGTAGACGATCGGCACCTCGAGCGCGTCGGCAGCTGTCGCCGGCGCGACCGCGCCGGCGACGAGCAGGACGGCCAGGAACCAGCGCAACAGCACCCCGCCCAGGCGGGCAGGGTGGGGCGCGCCCGTCGCGCCTGGCCTCGCCGGGGCCATTGCGCAGAAAGCGAGTTTCATGGCCGCCTCTTGTCACCTTCCCGTGCATCCTGCCAAGGCAGGCCGCCGCGGACAAGGCCGTTCGTACGCCAGTAGCACGCCCGCCCCGGCCGGTGCCGCCCTAGCGGCCGATGGTCGGCAGCGCGTCGGCGCAGGCCGCCTCGCAGGAGCGGCAGGCTTCGGCGCAGATCCGGCAGTGCTCGTGCATGCCGGCGTGGCGCTCGCACTCCTCGGCGCAGGTCCGGCAGGCGCTTCGGCAAACCTCGAGCAGCTCGCGCAGCAGCGCCTCGTTGGAGCCGGTGCGGCGCGAGGCCGCCTCGCCGGTGGCCGTGCAGATCGTGGCGCAGTCCAGGTCGCTGCGGATGCACTGGCGCAGGTCGGCCACGCTCTCTTCCGCCAGGCAGGCGTCGGCGCAACTCGTGCAGGCCTGGGCGCAGCGGTAGGCGCTGACGATGACCGCGACCAGCTGGGGGTTCATGTCGCCGCCCACGTCCGGGTGGCTCTCGATCATCTCCTTGACCAGCATCGCTGCTCTCCTTCTTGCGTTCGGGCTGACCTGCGGAACGGGAGCGGGGACCGTCGGTTCCCCCCGGCCGACGCGCTGTGGCGACGCCCGGCAGAGCCCTTGCCGCCCTCTGCGCTTGTACCTACCGTGCCGCTGCGGTCGCCTGCCGCCGGGCGGCGCGCCCACCCCGGATACAATGGAGGTCAAAGCCATGAGCAAGCGACTCGCCGGCCGCGCGGCCCTGGTCACCGGCGGCGCCGGAGGCATCGGTGCGGCAACCTGCGAGGTGTTCTGCGAGCAGGGCGCGCGCGTCGCCATCGTCGACCTGGCGGCCGAGGCTCTCGAGGCGACGGCCGAGGCCATCCGCAGTCGCTTGCCCGAGGCCGAGATCCTGCCGATCGCCGCCGACGTCTCCAGCGAGCCCGAGGCGATCCGCGCCGTGGCCGAGGCGACCGGGGCCTTCGGCGCCCTCGACGTGCTGGTCAACGTCGCCGGCATCCGCGCCTACGAGCGCATCGCCGAGGCCAAGGCCGAGACCTGGCAACGCGTACTCGAGGTCAACCTGCTGAGCTATGCCTACGTCGCCAAGGCGGCGCTGCCGGCGCTGCGGCAGTCCGGCAAGGCCAGCATCGTCAACATCTCCTCGACCTACGGCGTATCGGGACGAGCCGGCATGGGCCAGTACGATGCGACCAAGGCCGCGATCATCGCGCTCAGCCGGACCCTGGCCTTCGAGGAGGTCGAGCACGGCGTGCGGGTCAATTCCCTCTGCCCCGGCTACACCATGACGCCCTTTCATATCCGGCGCGGCGAGGAGCGCGGCCTGAGCCGCGAACAGACGATGTCGGAGGAGGTGAGCGACTGCCTGATGCGGCGCTGGGCCGACGCGCGGGAGATCGCCCTGCCGATCCTTTGGCTGGCCTCTGACGAGGC
>NZ_JBBDQW010000065.1:0-1501 GCF_040905785.1 Tistlia sp. | reverse complement strand
GGGCCGACGCGCGGGAGATCGCCCTGCCGATCCTTTGGCTGGCCTCTGACGAGGCCTCCTACGTCACCGCCGCGAACTTCATGATCGACGGCGGCCGCCCGGTGGCGTGAGCCGGCCGCCGCTCCGGGCGAAGCGAGCGGTCCCTTCGACCTGATCCGGTCGGCGTCGCCGGCGCGCGGCCAGGAACGCCGTCGCGATCATGGCGTTCTCCCTCCGAGACGATACCGGCGCCGCCGGGGCCCCTTGTGCGCCCGTGCCGCGCCAGGGAATCCGGAAACGAGGAGATCACAATGCGCCTGCTCACCCCGCGTCCCGCCACCGCCCGCTCCGCGCTGCCGCGTCCCGCAGCCGGTCTGGTCCTGGCCGGCCTGCTCGCCGGCACGGCCGGCGCCGCCTTTGCCCAGGAGCAGGCCTCCCATCCCGCCGGCGCCATCCTGATCGACCAGCAGGGCGAGCGGGTCGGTTCGGCGGCGCTGATCGAGACCCCCAGCGGCCTGCTGATCCAGCTCGACGTCGAGGGCCTGCCGGCCGGCGTCCACGGCTTCCACATCCACGAGACCGGCGCCTGCGAGACGCCGGACTTCAAGTCGGCGGGCGGCCACTTCAATCCCGACGGCCGCACCCACGGCTTCCTGTCCGAGGAGGGGCCGCATCAGGGCGACCTGCCCAACATCTACGCCGACGAGGGGGTGCCGACGCGCGCCGACGCCTTCGCGCCGGGTGTCAGCCTGGAGGGCGACGGCGGCCTGCTCGACGACGACGGCGCGGCCCTGGTGATCCATGCGACCGCTGACGACTACCAGACCGATCCCGCCGGCCACGCCGGCGAGCGTCTGGCCTGCGGCGTCGTGGAGCGTCAGGAAGCCCGGCAGTAGCCTCGTGGCGCTCGGCGGACGCCCGCCGCAGCCGGCCGGGAGGAACTGCCGCCGACGATAGACGTTTCGGCAAGGATACCTCTCGCGTTAGGAGAAAATCATGTCTGCCAAGGCCGTTGGCTACTTCGCCCTGATCATGGGCATCGTCTTCCTGCTCGTCGGCATCGCCGGCTTCGTCCCCGGCCTCGTGATGGAGCACCAGCCGGCGGAGGGCGACGTTGTCGCCGACGCCGGCCTGCTGTTCGGACTGTTCCCGGTCAACCTGCTGCACAACCTCGTGCACCTGGCCTTCGGCATCTGGGGCGTGGCGGTGTTCCGCCGCTTCGGCGCGGCGCGGCTCTACGCGCAGGCGGTCGCCGTGATCTACGCAGTCCTGGCCGTCATGGGCTTCTTCGAGGGCCTGAACACGCTGTTCGGCCTGGTGCCGCTCTACGGCAACGACATCTGGCTGCATCTCGTGATCGCCATCGCGGCCGCCATCTTCGGCTTCGCGCCGATCAAGCCCGAGGCCGCCGCCGCCCATCGCCCGCGCACCTGAGGGCTTGCCGCACGGGGGGGCGTGCCGCAACTTTCCGCAGGCGGGCCGCGGCCCGACCCGCTAACCTGACGCCCCCGGGGCGGGGGGG
>NZ_JBBDQW010000064.1:0-22890 GCF_040905785.1 Tistlia sp. | reverse complement strand
ACCCTCCAAAAGGTCCCCAATGCCGGACAGAATGCGTCCACCATGTCTCCGGACACCTGTCCACCATGTCTGGCGGCTGAACAACAAGCTCACCATGAAGCTACGGTAGGGGCCGAGCACGCTTCAGGTCGGGTTTCGTGGTTCGACAGCTCGGCCTGAAGCGACGGAAGGGCCCGTGCGTGTCTCGGGTCGCGCATCGTGGTTCGACAAGCTCACCATGATGCGATGGAAGGGTCCGTGCACGCGTCAGGCCGCGCTTCGTGGTTCGACAGGCTCGTCCTGAAGCGGCGGAAGGGTCCTTGCACGCTTCAGGTGGCGCTTCGTGGTGAGCCTGTCGAACCACGGAGCGCGTTCAGGCGGCGAAGAAGGGGGCGCTACTCGGCCGCCTTAGGCTTCTGCAGCCAGCGCGCGGCGGCGGCCTCGTCGCTGTCGCGGGCCTCGACCCAGCGGCCCTCGCCCTCTGCCGTTTCCTCGACCTTCCAGAAGGGCGCCTGGGTCTTCAGCCAGTCGATCAGGAACTGGCAGGCCTCCAGGGCGGCCTGGCGGTGCGCGCTGGCGCAGGCGACCAGGACGATCGGCTCGCCCGGCTCCATGCGGCCGTAGCGGTGGACGATCAGGCTGGCCTCCAGCTCCCAGCGCCGGTTGGCCTCGGCCTCGATGCGCTCGAGCATCTTCTCGGTCATGCCCGGATAGTGCTCCAGGGTCATGGCGGCGAGGGCTGTCCCGCCTTGCGGGGAGCGGCCGGCCGGATCGTCGAAGTCGCGGACCAGCCCGACGAAGGAGGCGAGCCCGCCGACCGCGAGGTTGCCGGCGCTGAGCGCGGCCAGCTCGCGGCCGAGGTCGAAAGATTCGCGCTGCACGCGGACGCTCATCGCCGCCTCCCCGCGCCTCAGCCGCCGGTGACCGGCGGGAACAGGGCGACCTCGTCGCCGGCCGCGACCGGGTCGCCGGAGCGGGCGTACTCCTGGTTGACCGCGACGCGGATCCGGCTCGGATCCTCCAGGGCCTTGGCGAAGCCGGCCCCGCGGCTCGGCAGCCAGGCCAACAGGTCGCCGACCGTGGCGATGCCGGCGGGCAGCTCGACCTCCTCCTCGGCGGTGCCGGTGTGGCTCTTCAGCCAGGCGAAATAGAGCAATCGGGTCATCGGCAGGCTCCTCCTCCGCCGGGGTCAGGCCATGAGGGCGCTGAACGGCAGGAACTTCACCGTGGTGCCCGGCTCCAGCCGGGTCAAGTCCTCGGGCAGCTCGACCAGGCCGTCGCTCTCGACGACCGAGGAGAGGATGCCGGCGCCCTCGCGCTCGAACTTGTGCGCGACGAGCCGGCCGTCCTGCTCGGCCAGGGAGGCGCGCAGCCACTCGCGCCGATCCTGCTTCTTGCGGTGCGAGAAGGCCGCGGTGACCGGGAAGCCCGGCACCGGCTCCGGCGCGGCGCCGGCGAGCCGCAGGATCATCGGCCGCACGAAGTTGACGAAGGTCACGACGACGGCGACCGGGTTGCCGGGCAGGCCGACGAAGGGCACGCGCCCGACCTGTCCGAGCGCGATCGGCCGGCCCGGCTTAATCGCCAGGCGCCAGGCGTGCAGCCGGCCGAGCGCCTCGACCGCGGCCTTGACGTGGTCCTCCTCGCCGACCGAGACGCCGCCCGAGGTGATCAGCAGGTCGTGGCCGCCGGCGGCCTCGGCCAGGGCCGCGCGCACGACCGGCTCGCGGTCGGGCAGGATGCCGAGGTCGGTGACCGCGCAGCCGAGCGCGCGCAGCAGGCCGCCGAGGGTGTGACGGTTGGAATCGTAGAGGCAGCCGGCCGGCAGCGGCCGGCCCGGTTCGCGCAGCTCGTCGCCGGTCGAGAACAGGCCGACGCGCAGCCGCGCCGCGACCCGCAGGCTGGTGCGGCCCAGCGCCGCGGCCTGGCCGAGATCCTGCGGCCGCAGCCGCCGACCGGTGGCCAGCACCCGGGCGCCCGCCGCCACGTCCTCGCCGGCAAGGCGCCGGTTGGCGCCGCGCCTGATGCCGGGCGCGATGACGACCTTGTCGTCCTCCTCGCGGCAATCCTCCTGCATCATGACCGTGTCGGGCGCGCTGCCCTCGGGGCCGGCCGGCATCGCCGCGCCGGTGAAGATGCGCACGGCGGTCCCGCGCGGCTGCGGCCTCTCCAGCGGGTGGCCGGCGGTCGCGCGGCCCATCACCGGCAGGCGCGTCTCGGCCTCGGGGGCGAGGTCGTCGAAGTAGACGGCGTAGCCGTCGACCGCCGAGTTGTCGTGCGCCGGGACCGCGAAGCCGGCGACCAGGTCCTCGGCCAGCACCCGCCCGAGCGCGGCGTCGAGCGCGGCGGTCTCCTCGCCGGTGACCCGCTCGGTGCGCTCCGCGATCAGCGCCAGCGCCGCCTCGACGGTCATCAGCTTGCCGCCGTGGGCGAAGCAGTCGTCGCTGAGCTGGGCCATCAGGCGGCTCCCGCGGCCTTGGGCCCGAGGCCGCAGGCCCCGACGACGAAATCGGCGATCGCCTCGACGTCGTCGAGCGGCAGCACCGGGCGGTCGGTCTCCGGGACCGGCCCATCCGAGGCGACGGCGACGACTTGGGGGTCCTCCGGCGCGCGCAGCGGCTTGCCGACCGAGCGGCGCCAGATCTCCAGCTTCGGCAGGCTCTCCTTCTTGAAGCCCTCGACCAGCACCAGGTCGACCGGCGCCAGCCGGGCCAGCAGCTCGGCCAGGCTCGGCTCCGGCGCGCCCCGGTGCTCGTGCATCAGCGCCCAGCGCTGCGCCGAGCCGACCAGGACCTCCTCGGCGCCGGCCCGGCGGTGCTCGTAGGAGTCCTTGCCCGGAGTGTCGACGTCGAAGGCGTGGTGGGCGTGCTTGATCGTCGAGACCGTCAGGCCGCGGCGCTTGAGCGCCGGGATCAGCTTGACCGTCAGCGTGGTCTTGCCGCTGCCGCTCCAGCCGGCCAGTCCGAACACCTTCATGAACCCCGCACCTTCATGAACCCCGCCCGCCCGTTGCTCTCTTGCGCGCGCTCGCGCTTCCTGCCGGACAGGAAGGCCCCGGCCGGACCGGCCGTCAAGCCCCGCCGGTCATGTGCTTCAGGCCGTGGCTCAGGTAATCCCAGCCGGTGACCACGGTCAGCACGGCGGCCAGCCAGAGCAGCAGGAGGCCGAGCAGCAGCAGGGCCGGCAGGCCGGGCAGGGCCGGCGCGATCAGCAGGACGGCCAGGGCGGCCATCTGCGCCGTGGTCTTCCACTTCGCGAGCTTGCTGACCGGCACCGCGACCTGCAGGGCGCCCAGGTACTCGCGCAGGCCCGAGACCAGGATTTCCCGTGCGAGGATCGCCAGGGCGGCCAGCACCGAGACGCCGGCGATCTCTCCGGTCGCGATCAGCATGACCAGGATCGCCACGACCAGCAGCTTGTCCGCGATCGGATCGAGGAAGCGGCCGAGCGGCGATATCTCGTTGCGCCGCCGCGCCAGCAGGCCGTCGTAGTAGTCGGTGACGCAGGCGGCGACGAAGAGCGCCAGGGCGAGCCAGCGCGCCGTCGCGCCCTCGAGGTAGAGCAGCGCGACGATCATGGGGATCGCGGCGATGCGCGCGAGGGTCAGCAGGTTGGGCAGGCTCGTCAGCATCGGCCTCGGTCCGGGGCAGGGAAAAGGAGGGCAGGGGTGCCTTTGCGCAACGCCGCCACCCTAGCGAGGGTTCATCCGCGGTGGAACCAGGCGTGGATCTTGCGCGCGACGGTCCCGGAGATGCCTTCGACCTTCTCCAGGTCGGCCAGGCTGGCGCGCTCGACGCCGCGCGCCGAGCCGAAGTGCAGCAGCAGCGCCTTCTTGCGCCGGGCGCCGATGCCGGGGATCTCGTCTAGGGCCGAGGTCAGGCGCGCCTTGCTGCGGCCGGCGCGGTGCGTGCCGATGACGAAGCGGTGCGCCTCGTCGCGCAGCCGCTGGATGAAGTAGAGCACCGGGTCGCGCGGCTCGAGCAGCAGCGGCGGCCGGTCGGGCAGGAAGATGCGCTCCCGCCCGGCGTCGCGGTCGGGGCCCTTGGCGACGGCGGCGACGTCGAGGTCGTCGATGCCGAGCTCGGCCAGCACCTCGAGCGCGACCTGCAGCTGGCCGCGACCGCCGTCGATCAATACCAGGTCGGGCCATTGGCCCTCGCTGCGCTCCGGGTCCTCGCGCTGGGCGCGGGCGAAGCGGCGGGTCAGCACCTCGCGCATCATGGCGTAGTCGTCGCTGCTGCGGCCGGCCTCGGTGTTGCGGATCGCGAACTTGCGGTAGGCGCTCTTGCGCAGGCCCTCGGGGCCGGCGACGATCATCGCGCCGTATGGGTTCGCGCCCTGGATGTGCGAGTTGTCGTAGACCTCGATGCGCTCGGGCGTGCGGTCGAGGCCGAGGCGCTCGGCCAGCCCCTGCAGCAGCTTCGCCTGGGCGCTCGACTCGGCCATGCGTCGGCCGAGGGCGTCGCGGGCGTTGGCGAGCGCCGAGTCGATCAGCTTGCGCTTGTCGCCGCGCTGCGGCGCGGTCAGCTCGACCCGGCGGCCGGCGCGGCTGCTCAGCGCCTCGGCCAGGAGCGCGGCCTCGGCCGGCTGGTGGCTGGTCAGGATCGTCCGCGGCACCGGCTTGTTGTCGTAGAACTGCGCCAGGAAGGACGAGAGCACCTCCTCGAGCTCCATCTGCCGGTCGTGGCTCGGGAAGTAGGCGCGGTTGCCGTAGTTGCGGCCGACCCGGAAGAAGAAGACCTGGATGCAGGTCTGGCCGCCCTCCTGGTGCGCCGCCACGACGTCGGCGTCCTCGACCCCGGCGACGTTGATGTCCTGGCTCGACTGGATGTGGGCGAGCGCGCGCAGCCGGTCGCGGTAGCGCGCCGCCTGCTCGAAGTCGAGGCGCTCGGCGGCCGCCTCCATGGCGCGGGCCATCTCCTCCTGGAAATCCTGGCTGCTCCCGGTCAGGAAGGCGCGGGCCTCGGCCACCAGGCGAGCGTAGCCGGCCTCGTCGACGCGGCCGACGCAGGGCGCCGAGCAGCGCTTGATCTGGTACATCAGGCAGGGCCGCGTGCGCTGGGCGAAGACGGCGTCCGAGCAGCTGCGCAGCAGGAAGGCCTTCTCCAGCGCCGTCACCGTCCGGTTGACCGCGCCGGCCGAGGCGAAGGGCCCGTAGTAGCTGCCGGTCGCGTCCTGGCCGCCGCGGTGCTTGCGGATCTGCGGATAGGCGTGGTCGCCGGTGATCAGGATGTAAGGGAAGGACTTGTCGTCGCGCAGCAGCACGTTGAAGCGCGGCATGAAGCGCTTGATCAGGTTGCTCTCCAGCAGCAGGGCCTCGACCTCGCTCTGGGTGCGCACGATTTCCAGGGCGACGGTCTCGGCGACCATGCGCTGCAGGCGGCGCGGCAGCTTGCCGATCTGGGTGTAGCTGTAGACGCGCCGCTTGAGGTTCCCCGCCTTGCCGACGTAGAGCGCCTCGCCCCTGCGGTCGAGCATGCGGTAGACGCCCGGGCCGGAGGGCAGGGTGCGGACCGCCGCGGCGATCACCGCCGCACCTTCGGCGAGGCTCTGGGGCGTCTCGGGATCCGGGCTCGGCTCGACGAGCTCGGCGCTCGCAGCGGGCACGAAGAGGGCCGCCGGGTCGTCGCCCTCACGCAGGCTGCGCAGCGCCGGTTCCGCGGATTCGGCGTAGGTCGCCCGCTCCGACGGGCTCTGCGGCGCGCGCTTGCCGCCCGCGGTCGGGTCGTGACGCCTCCTGCGCGGTTCCTTGCCGGCCATGCCCTTCTCTAGCACCCTCCGCTCGGCGCGGCGCACCGGTGGCGAGCGAAGCCCTCCTCCCTCTGCACGCGGCAGTCTAGGGCCGGTCCGTCAGGCGTGTGTCGCGGCGCCCTCGCCCCCGTGAAGCACTGTCCACGATTCCTGTGGATAACGCTGTGGGCAGGGGCGCGAAGTGGGGTCCGGCCCCGCAGAGATCCGCCGCTTTCATCTCTTTGCCTAATTTTTAGGCAGAAATGCAAGCTATTGTTTTCAGGAGCTTTTCGGCCTGTCAATTGCAAAGAAACCGTCATCTGAAGCTTTTGCGCCTTGACTTCGGAGCGCCTCGGGAAGCGACCGGGGCCGTGTGTACAAGTCGTTTACCGAAGCCCCGGAATCCACCCGCAAGGGCGATCTAAGTCCATGATCGGGGCCGCCTTTGTAATCTTTCTTAATAGCCCGGCGAGAGGCCCGCGGGAGCGCGCGCTCAGATGCCGGGCCGGCGCCGCTCGAGCTCGATGCCGAGGCCGGCGAGATCGGCGTAGCGGTCGAGCTTCTCGATTCGCACAATGACCGCCAGCACGCGCGGCTCGGCGAAGCAGAGCCGCACGATCCGGTCTGCCAGCGTCTCGAGCAGCAGCACCTCGCTGCCCGCCGCCGCCTCCCGGACCCGCTTGAGCACCGCCGAATAGTCGACGACCCTGGCGAAGTCGTCGTCGTAGGCCGCCGGCGGCCGTACCGTGACCTCCATGTTGACGCGCAGCCGTTGCGGCTTGCCGCGCTCGCGGTCGTGGAGGCCGATCAGGCAGCTCAAATCGAGGTCGCGCACGATCAGCCGCAGGCTGTCGTCGCCTTTGCCCCGGGTCTCCAGCACAGGCTCTCTGCGGGCGTCGTCCATCGGCTCCTCCCGCCGCCCCGGTCGTCGTCGCGGGGTCACTCCTCGACGGGCGCGCCGCGCCCCGGACCCCAGCCGAGATGCTGGCCGCCGTCGAGGGCGATCATTTGCCCGGTCATCGAACGGGCTTCAAGCAGGAAACGCAGGGCGCGGCAGATCTCCTCGGGATCGGTGCCGCGGCCGAGCGGCGTCGAGGCCGCCTGCCGGGCGAACTGCGCGTCGCTCTGGCGGGGGCTGGGCAGGGCGGGGCCGGGACCGATGCCGTTGACCCGGATGCGCGGCGCCAGCGCCAGCGCGAGGCTGCGCGTCAGGGTCCAGAGGGCCGACTTGCTGACGGTGTAGCTGACGAAATGCGGCGTCAGGTTCCAGACGCGCTGGTCGAGCAGGTTGACGATCAGCCCGCCCTCGCCGTCGGGCAGCTGCCGCGCGAAGGCCTGGGACAGGACGAAGGGCGCGCGCAGGTTCGGCTCCAGGTGACGGTCCCAGGACTCCCGTGTCGCGTCGTTCCACTCGTCGCGCTCGAAGGCGGAGGCGTTGTTGACCAGGACGCCGAGCGGCCCGAGCGCTTCCGCGGCGGCGGGCAGCAGCCGGGCCACGGCCGCTTCCTCGGCGAGGTCGGCCTGCAACGCGACGGCGCGGCCGCCACCGCGGCCGATCAGCCGCACGACCTCCTCGGCGGCCTCGGCCGAGCCCCGATAGTGGACGGCAACGGCGAAGCCGGCCGCGGCGAGGTCGAGCGCCAGGGCGCGGCCGATGCGCCGCCCGGCGCCGGTCACCAGGGCGGCCCGCGGCAGGCTGTCGGGGTGAGCGGTGGTCATGGCGCCAGAGGTGGCGGACGGTGGCTGGCGTTGCAAGCGGAAAACCGTGCGGTTGGGGCGGTCACGGGACGACCGCCGCAAGACCGGCGCCGTCGTGGAACTGGGCCCAGACGAAGCCGGCATAGGCGACGATCAGGAACAGGCCGACGAGCCTGCCGATCGGACGGTGGCGCCGCAGCAGCAGGACCAGGAGCAGCGTGGCGCCGGCCAGCACCCAGAAGTCGAAGCGGCGAAACTCGGCGGCGATCGGCACCGCCGCCGGCAGGCAGAGCACGCCGCCGATGGCCAGCAGGTTGAAGAGGTTCGAACCTACGACGTTGCCGAGCACGACATCGGCATGGCGGCGCAGGGCGGCCGTCATCGCGGTCGCCAGCTCCGGCAGGGAGGTGCCGAAGGCGACCAGGGTCAGGCCGATCGCCGCGTCGGAGACGCCGGCGGCGCGCGCCAACCGGACCGAGCCGTCGATCAGCAGCTCGGCGCCGAGCGCCAGGCAAGCGCCGCCGAGCAGGGTCAGCCCGAGGGAGGCGTCAAGCCGGCCCGGACTCTCCTCGCTCAGCTCCTCGACCTCGGCGACCGCCTCGCCGGTGGGGCGGCGGCGCTCCTGGCGGTAGCAGGCGACCAGATAGACGCCGAGCAGGGCGAGCAGCAGCAGGCCCTGCGGCCAGGCGAGCGGCGCGGTGAAGAAGGCGAGCAGCAGGAACAGCAGGGTGACGCCGGCCAGCGCCGGGGCGTCGCGCCTCGAGATCCCCGCGGAGGTCGGCAGCGCCACGATCAGGGCGGCCGCGCCGACGATCAGCAGGCTGTTGGCGATGTTGGAGCCGACGATGTTGCCGAGGCCGAGGTCCGGCCGGTTCGACAGGGCGGCGGCGATCGTGACCACCAGCTCCGGCATCGAGGTCGCGAAGGCGACCACCGTCAGGGCGATCAGCAGGTTCGACAGGCCGAGCCGCTTGGCCAGGCCGACGGCGCCGCGCACCAGCAGCTCGCCGCCCAGGCCGAGCAGCAGCAGGCCGCCGAGGGCCGAAAACGTCGCAATCCAGGGCATGGGGGGCGGCCGCTCAGCCGGCCGCCGTCTCTTCCTCGCTCTGGCGCGCACCCGTGGCGGCGCCCGCCTCGGGCTCCAGCCTGAGCGCCGCGGAGTTGATGCAGTAGCGCTGGCCGGTCGGCTTCGGGCCATCGGGGAAAACGTGGCCTTGGTGGGCGCAGCAGGTGGCGCAGTGCACCTCGGTTCGGACCGAGAAGAAGTCGCGGTCGCGCCTGGTCTCGACCGCCCCCTCGGCGATCGGCTGCCAGAAGGACGGCCAGCCGGTGCCGCTGTCGAACTTGTGCCGCGACGAGAACAGCGGCGTGCCGCAGACCACGCAGGCGTAGGTGCCGGCCCGCTTCTCGTTCCAGTAGGCCCCGGTGAAGGCCGTCTCGGTGCCCTGCTTCTGGGTGACCTTGAACTGCACGGGCGTCAGGTGGCTGGTGTCGACGGGCTTCCGGGGGGGCTGCGTCGCGGCCGTCTCGGCCATGGCCGGTCTCCTCGCTGGTTGGCGCCACAGGACAGATGGGCAAGCGGCGCCTCGAAACTACCCCCGGGCTGGGATGTGCAGGGCGCCGGGAGGCTGGCGCTACGGCCCCTGCGTCACGGCCCCTTGCGCCGGCGCGGCCTGCCGCTCTTGCCCGAGCGGTGGCTTTTGGCGGCGGCGTCGGCGCCGGCGATCGCCTTGGCGAAGGAGTCGGGATCGGACTTCATGATCTGGCCGCCGCGGCCGAGGCCCTGCTTGCCGCGCTTGCCGCCGGCGCCGATGTCGCCGGTGCCGTCCCAGACCGCGCGGTGGGGGATCTCCAGGGCGTTCGACTCCAGCTTGCGGATCTCGTCGCGCAGCCGCGCCGCCTCCTCGAACTCGAGATTGGCGGCGGCGTCGCGCATGCGCCGCTCGAGGTCCTCGATGTGGGCCTGCAGGTTGTGCCCGACCAGGTGCTCGCCCTCGCGCCCGGTGCCGATCGTGACGTGGTCGCGCTCGTAGACCGAGCCCAGGATGTCGGCGATCTGCTTCTTGATCGTCTGCGGCGTGATGCCGTGCTCGGCGTTGTACTCCTGCTGCTTCTCCCGGCGCCGGTCGGTTTCCTCGAGCGCGACTTTCATGCTGTTGGTCATCTTGTCGGCGTAGAGCAGCACCCGCCCGTCGACGTTGCGCGCCGCCCGGCCGATGGTCTGGATCAGCGAGGTCGCCGAGCGCAGGTAGCCCTCCTTGTCGGCGTCGAGGATGCAGACCAGCGCGCACTCGGGGATGTCGAGGCCTTCGCGCAGCAGGTTGATGCCGACCAGGACGTCGAAGGTTCCGAGCCGCAGGTCGCGAATGATCTCGATCCGCTCCAGGGTGTCGACGTCGGAGTGGATGTAGCGGACCTTGAGGCCGGCCTCGTGCAGGTACTCCGTCAGGTCCTCCGCCATGCGCTTGGTCAGGGTCGTGACCAGGGCCCGGTAGCCGCGCTCGATCACGGCCTGGCACTCGGCGATGACGTCGTCGACCTGCCGCTCGGTCGGGCGGATCTCGCAGGGCGGGTCGATCAGGCCGGTCGGGCGGATGATCTGCTCGGTGAAGACGCCGCCGGTGCGGGTCAGCTCCCAGGGGCCCGGCGTCGCCGAGACATAGACCGTCGGCGGCCGCATCAGGTCCCACTCGTCGAACTTGAGGGGGCGGTTGTCGATGCAGGACGGCAGGCGGAAGCCGTACTCCGACAGGGTCGTCTTGCGCGCGAAGTCGCCCTTGTACATGCCGTTGAGCTGCGGGACCGTGACGTGGCTCTCGTCGACGATCAGCAGGGCGCCGTCGGGCAGGTACTCGAAGAGCGTCGGCGGCGGCTCGCCCGGCAGGCGGCCCGAGAGGTAGCGCGAGTAGTTCTCGATGCCGGCGCAGGAGCCGGTCGCCTCCATCATCTCCAGGTCGAAGGTCGTGCGCTGCTGCAGCCGCTCGGCCTCGAGCAGCTTGCCGGCGGCGACGAACTCGTCGAGCCGGAGCTTGAGGTCGCGCCGGATCTGCTGGATCGCCTGGAGCAGCGTCGGCCGCGGGGTCACGTAGTGGCTGTTGGCGTAGACCTTCACGGCCTCCAGCGTCGCGGTCTTCTCGCCGGTCAGGGGGTCGAACTCGTGGATCGCCTCGAGCTCGTCGCCGAACAGCGAGATCCGCCAGGCCCGGTCCTCGTAGTGGGCGGGAAAGATCTCGATGGTGTCGCCGCGGACCCGGTAGGTGCCGCGCTGGAAGGCGACGTCGTTGCGCTTGTACTGCAGCTCGCCGAAGGACTTGAGCAGCTGCTTGCGGTCGAGCGTCTGGCCGCTGCGCAGGGTCACCACCATCGACTGGTAGGTCTCGGGCGAGCCGATGCCGTAGATGCAGGACACGGAGGCGACGATGATCGTGTCGCGTCGCTCGAAGAGCGCGCGCGTCGCCGAGTGGCGCATCCGGTCGATCTGCTCGTTGATCGAGGACTCCTTCTCGACGTAGGTGTCGGTACGCGGGACGTAGGCCTCCGGCTGGTAGTAGTCGTAGTAGGAGACGAAGTACTCCACCGCGTTGTCGGGGAAGAAGGACTTCATCTCCGAATAGAGCTGGGCGGCGAGCGTCTTGTTCGGGGCCAGGACCAGGGTCGGCCGCTGCAGATCCTGGATGACGTGGGCCATGGTGAAGGTCTTGCCCGAGCCGGTGACCCCGAGCAGCACCTGGTCGCGCTCGCCCTGCTGCAGGCCTCCGGTCAGCTCGACGATCGCCTGCGGCTGGTCGCCGGCGGGGGTGTAGTCCGAGACGATCCGGAAGGGCTCGGTCGTTTCGAGCGCGCCGCCGTTCCAGGCCGGGGCTTGGGCGTCGCTGAGGAGATTGTCGCTGTTCGGCATGCCCTGAAGATAGGATGGCTCCCCCCCGTTCTGCCAGGGGGATGCGCCGCATCGCTGCCCGGTGGTGGCCGCAGCGCCGGAAGCCGCCCAAAGCGCTGCGCCTAGCCCCGCCCGTGCGGCCCTCGACTGCGCCCGCTGGCGTGGGGCGCGCTCGGGATGAAGCGGCCTGGGCGCCGGTGGAAGCGGGACGCTGTCGCCGACCCCGCCGTTCGCCCTTGCCTCGCTCGCTTCACCGGAGCTTGTCGAGTGGCGCACGGGCCGGTCCCAGACTGCGCCCGCTGCCGCAGCGCTTGACCGGCCGGCCGCAACACCGGAAGCTGCCGCCGTCAAGAGCCGGGGCTCGATGGGGGAGACAGACGATGTTCGTAGAGATTGGCCTGCTGGGCCTGATCCTGCTGCTGCTCTGCATTTGGGCCGGCATCCAGATCTTCCAGAGCGCCGCGGCGCCCCTGGCGAAGGCGCTGTGGATCGTCGCCCTGCTGATCTTCCCGGTCTTCGGCTTCGTCGCCTGGCTGCTGTTCGGGCCGCGCACCAACCGCTGAGGCCGTGGGCCTTGTAGGCATTTGCCTGCCCGCCTCGACGTTTCGGAGCCGCCGAGGCAACCCTATCGCAGGGTCGCGAGTTGTTGACCACGACTGAGACGCGCAGCGGTCGAAAGGTTCCCATGCTGCCACTCCCACCCCTTCGTGCCCTGGCCCTGACCGCCCTGCTCGCCTTTGTGGGCGCGGCGGTCTCGACCGGCCAGGCTTCGGCCTCGAGCCAGGACTCGCCCCCGGCCCTCGCGGCACCCGAGCGGCCGACCAGCGACAGCGCGGGCGAGGAGGGTGTCGGCGCCGGTCTGGTCGAGTCTCTGCGCAAGGGTCTCGATCGCCTGACCGAGGCCGGCGAAGAAGCGGCGCCGGAGAGCTCCCGGAACCGCGGCGTCATGGACGAGTTCTACGACGAACTGCTGCGCAGCGCGGAGCGGTTGGGTGAGACCGGCGCCGCGGTCCTGGACCACGGCAAGCGCCGCCTCGACGAGGCCCTCGACCGCCTGCTCGACCGCCTCGACCGCGACCGCGAGCACGGGGCCGCCGGCCCGCAAATCGAAGAGACCTGACCCGGCCGTCACGGCACGACGAAAGAAGAGAGAGGACCGACGCAATGGGTATCGAAATCGGCGGCTTGTTCGGCCTGATCATCCTGATCGCCGACATCTGGGCCATCATCAATGTCGTGCAGAGCAGCGCCTCGACGGGCAGCAAGGTGATCTGGGTGCTGGTTATCCTGATCCTGCCGTTGGTGGGCTTCCTGGCTTGGCTCCTGTTCGGCCCGCGCGGCAACAAGTCGGCGCGCCTCTAGCCGCCGCTCCAGACCCAGGAGGGTGTGACATGCTCGGTTGGGCTCTCGCTTTCTTCATCGTCGCGCTGATCGCCGCGGCGCTCGGCTTCGGCGGCATCGCCGGCGCGGCGGTCGGGATCGCGAAGATCATCTTCTTCGTTGCCCTGGTGCTGCTGGCGCTGTCGCTGATCGCCGGCCTGTTCCGCGGACGCTGGCGCTAGTTCGGCTTCTTCAAACTCTCCCCCTTGCCTCGGGCCGCCCCTTCGGGCGGCCCTTTTTTCTGGGGGTGGGCCCGCGGTCCCGGTGCGGCTCCGCCCCCGGCCGTGGTTGGTCGACCTGCCTCCAGGCGTCGCTTTTTCCCCTGTTCCCCCTTGCACCCCTATTGTGGCGCACCATTTCAGTTGTCGCGAATGAGAATTAGAGGCATTCTAGAACAAGAGACGAGGGACAGCGACTGGGGCGGTAACGTCCTCGCCCGACTCGCTCCGATCAACCACTGCAAGAGGAACGAACCATGCTGACCGTTGGCGACCGCCTTCCGACCTTCAACCTCCAGGCCGTGACCCGCCTCGATGCGCCGAGCCCCGACCAGGCCTTCGAGACGATCACCAACGACACCTACGCCGGCAAGTGGCTGGTGCTCTTCGCCTGGCCGAAGGACTTCACCTTCGTCTGCCCGACCGAGATCGCATCCTTCGGCAAGCTCAACGAGGAGTTCGCCGACCGCGACGCGCAGGTCCTGGGCTTCTCGACCGACAGCGAGTTCGTTCATCGCGCCTGGCGCATGAACCAGGAGGAGCTGCGCGACCTGCCGTTCCCGATGCTCGCCGACATCAAGCGCGAGCTGGCCAGCGAGCTGGGCATCCTCCACAAGGAGGAAGGCGTCTGCCTGCGCGCCACCTTCATCGTCGACCCCGACGGCATCATCCGCCACGTCTCGGTCTACGACCTGAGCGTCGGCCGCAACGTGCAGGAGGTGATGCGCACGCTCGACGCCCTGCAGACCGACGAGCTCTGCCCCTGCAACTGGCAGCGCGGCGAAGAGACCCTGCAGGCGGCCTGACCCGCGCCCGCGGCTACGTCCGACCGACGAACCTCCCGCCGCCGCGGCGGCGGGAGCGCCGGCCGGCGACTGCGAACGAGAAGAGGACTTTCTCCATGACCATCGACGCCCTCAAGGCCCGGATGCCGGGCTATGCCAAGGACATCAAGCTCAACCTCTCAAACGTGCTGCAGCCCGGCGTGCTGAGCGAGCAGCAGGTCTGGGGCGCAGCCCTGGCCTCGGCGATCGCGACGCGCAACGCCGAGCTGATCTCGGCGATCGCCGCCGAGGCGGCCCAGCGCCTGTCGCCCGAGGCGACCGAGGCGGCCAAGACCGCCGCCGCGATCATGGCGATGAACAACGTCTACTACCGCTTCGGTCACCTGACCGGCGGCGACTACCTCTCGATGCCGGCGCGCCTGCGCATGAACGCGATCGCCAACCCCGGCGTCGACAAGGTCGACTTCGAGCTCTGGTCGCTGGCGGTCTCCGCGATCAACGGCTGCGGCCTCTGCCTGAAGAGCCACGAGAAGGAGGTCCTCGGCAAGGGCGCCACCAAGGACGCCGTGCAGGACGCCGCGCGCATCGCCGCCGTGCTGCAGGCGGTCGCCACCGTGCTCGAGGCCGAGGACGCCCTGGCCGGCGAGACCCGGGCCGCGGCCTGACCCAAGGAGCGGTGGTCGGCAGTCGCCGGCCGCCGCTAGCCGCCTCTCCTCGCTGGGGCCGGTTCGGATAGTTGCGGGGGCGCCTGGGCTCGATTAGGTTTCGCCGCCACCGCCCCGTCGGGGCGGCCGTCCAAGGGAAGCCGCCTCATGTCCGTGATCGCCCAGCGTCTCTCGCGCATCAAGCCGTCGCCGACCATCGCCGTGACCTCCAAGGCGCGCGAGCTGAAGGCCGCCGGCCGCGACGTCATCGGCCTCGGCGCCGGCGAGCCGGACTTCGACACGCCTGATCACATTAAGGAGGCGGCGATCCAGGCGATCCGCCGCGGCGAGACCAAGTACACCGCGGTCGACGGCACCCCCGCCCTGAAGCAGGCGATCTGCGACAAGTTCCGGCGCGACAACGGGCTCGACTACGAGCCCGAGCAGGTCAGCGTTGGCACCGGCGGCAAGCAGGTGCTCTACAACGCCCTGATGGCGACCCTGAACCCGGGCGACGAGGTCATCATCCCGGCGCCCTTCTGGGTCAGCTACCCGGACATGACCCTGCTGGCCGAGGGCGTGCCGGTCGCCGTCCCCTGCTCCCAGAACCACGGCTTCAAGCTGCGCGCCGAGGACCTCGAGAGGGCGATCACCCGCAAGACCCGCTGGCTGATCCTGAACAGCCCCTCCAACCCGACCGGCGCCGCCTATTCGTGGGACGAGATGAAGGCGCTGACCGACGTGCTGAAGAAGCACCCGCAGGTCTGGGTGATGACCGACGACATGTACGAGAAGCTGGTCTACGACGGCTTCGAGTTCTGCACGCCGGCCCAGGTCGAGCCGGAGCTCTACGCGCGCACTCTCACGGTCAACGGCGTCTCCAAGGCCTTCGCCATGACCGGCTGGCGGATCGGCTACGCCGCCGGGCCGGTAGAGCTGATCAAGGCCATGGCGGTCATTCAGTCGCAGTCGACGACCAACCCCTCCTCGATCAGCCAGGCGGCCGCGGTCGCCGCCCTGAACGGGCCGCAGGACTTCCTGGCCGAGCGCAACGAGGCCTTCCGGCAGCGCCGCGACCTGGTGGTCGCGCGCCTCGACCGCTGTCCGGGGCTGACCTGCACGAAGCCGGAGGGCGCCTTCTACGTCTACCCCTCCTGCGCCGGGACGATCGGCAAGACCGCACCGGACGGCAGCAAGATCCGCTCGGACGAGGACTTCGCGACCAAGCTGCTCGAGGCCGAGGGCGTCGCGGTGGTGCAGGGCGCGGCCTTCGGCCTGTCGCCCTATTTCCGGATCTCCTATGCGACCTCGACCGAGGCGCTCGAGGAGGCCTGCACCCGGATCGAGCGGTTCTGCCGGGCGCTGCGGTAGCGGCCGGGCGCGGTGCCGGCAATGGCGGCGACCTGTCCCTTCTGCGCGATCGCGGCCGGCGAGATCCCCTCGCACCGGGTCTTCGAGGACGAGGTGCAGGTCGCCTTCCTCGACATCGCGCCGATCCGCGAGGGCCACGTCCTGATCGTCGCGCGCGACCACCATGCCGATTTCACCGAGCTGCCGGAGGCAGTGGCGCAGCGCATGCTGTCGCTCGGCCGGCGCATCGGCCTACTGCAGAAGCGCCTCTACGGCGTCGAGCGCGCGGCCTTCTTCTTCACCGGCTCCGACGTGCCGCACGTCCACGCCCACGTCGTGCCGATGGTCGAGAAGACCGACGTCACCTCGCGCCGCTACATCGCGGAGCCGGAGCTGACCTTTCGCGCGCCGCCCCATGCGTCGGCCGCGGAATTGGTCGCCGTCGCGCGACGGCTGGCGGAGGGGCTGGCCGGGGCGTAGCATTCCCCCCTGGCCGCGACGGCGAGTTGAATGGCCGAGGGCGCCGGACCAAATGGATGCAGGAAGCACCAGAGGAAACAGCATGACCGAGCAGAGCGACGCCGGCGCGCGCCCGGCGCGGCAGGCCGGCGGACCTAAGTGGCTGAAGCCGGCCGTCGACTACGGGCCGCTGCTGGTCTTCCTCGTCGTCTACATGGCCAGCGACATCCTGACCGCCACGGCCGCGGTGGTCGCGGCATCGCTCGCCGGGCTCCTGTTGTCCTGGGTCGTCGCCCGGCGGATCCCGATGATGGGCCTGATGATGGCAGGCGCCATCGGCCTGTTCGGCGGGCTGACGCTGATCCTGCAGGACGACACCTTCATCAAGATGAAGCCGACGATCGTGCAGACGCTCTTCGCGCTCGTGCTCTGGGGCTCGATGATGATCGGACGGCCACTGCTGCGCGTGCTGCTCAAGGATGGCTTTCCGATGGTCCCGGGTGCCTACCGGGCCCTGACCCACCGCTTCGCGATCTTCTTCCTGGTCATGGCCGGCCTCAACGAGGCGGTCTGGCGCACCCAGCCGACCGACCTGTGGGTCACCTTCGACACCGTGGGCCAGATCGCCATCTCGCTGGTCTTCATCGGCAGCCAGATCCCCTTCATGATGCGCCACCACGCCGGCGATCCCGATTAGGCCGCCGTATCCCACGGCCGCATGCCGTGGAGCGGTGCCGGCCCGGCCGCAGCGGCCGGGCCGGCTTGCCGCGCTAGCGGTGGCCCGCGCTACTGCACGTGGCGGCCGCCGGGCTGGGTGACGCCCTTCAGGGCCTCGCCCGCCTCGTCGTCGTCGGCCTTGGCGATGTCACCCAGGGAGATCATGCCGACCAGCCGCTTGTCGCGGCTGACCACCGGCATGCGGCGGACCTGCAGCTTGCTCATCTGCCTGGCGACCTCCTCCACGTCCTGGTCATCGAAGCAGTAGAGCACTTCCTGGGTCATCGCCTCGCGCACCGGTGTGTCCGGCCCGCGGTTCTCGGCGACGGCGCGGATCGCGATGTCGCGGTCGGTGATCATGCCGATCATGCGGTCGTTCTCGGCGACCGGAAGAATGCCGCTGTCGATCTGCTTCATGGTCGCCGCCGCGTCGCGGATCGTCGAGGTCGGGGCGCAGACCTTGACGTCCTTGGTCATGCATTCGTTGACGTTCATTGCCAATCCTCCCGATTTCGTTCGGCGCTCCGCCCCGGGGCCGGCCCTAGGGGCCGCCGGGGAGCGAAGCCGTGGCCGACCGCTGACGGTCGGCCCTTCTTAGGAGCAACGACGCCGCTGGCGGTGAGTTGCATGGGCGTCGGGTGCCCTGGCCTCCTATCGGGAGCAAGACAGTCTCCGGCGGAGGCTCAGAAGGCGGCGCAGACCGGCTTGCTGGTCAGCAGCACCGACTGCTGGCGGAAGCGGTGCTTGTAGAGGCCGGCGACCGCGCGCAGGTCGGGCAGGCGCTCGCGCAGGTCCTCGACGACGACGACCAGCACCTTGGAGGCCTCGCGCCCGACCGGGGCGTCCGCGTCGGCTCGCCACTGGCCGTAGGCGTCGAGCACGGTCAGGCCGTCCGGGAAGCGCGGCGTCACGACCTCGTCGAGGAAGGTTTGCCAGTCGGCCTCGCCGACGGGCTGCCCATCGGCGCCGGCGCCCAGCCCGAAATAGAGCCGGGTCTCGGCTGCGGCCTCGAGCAGCGGCGGGCAGGAGATCTTCGACTCGATCAGGTCGCCCGGGCCGGGCAGCGGCAGCGAGGCCGGCAGGCAGGCGGCGAGCAGCAGGCCGGCGAGCCCGAGGCCGGCGAGCGGCAAGGCGAGGCGGGAAGGCGAAGGCGTCAAGGCAGCGGCTCCTGCGGCGATGGTCCCCGCTCGTCATAGCCCGAGGGCCCGCGCGCGTCGAGGCGTCCCGTGGCGCGCCCGGCTCAGTCGCCCTTCGGCAGCGACCCCGCCGGCCGCGGGCTGCGCCGCTCGAACAGCACGACGGCGCCGACCAGGGCGGCTGCCGTCGCCGCGGCGAACGGCTCGACGGTCAGCAGCAGCAGGCCGGCGGCGAAGAGCACGAGCCGCGACGGCCAGCCGACCGAGACCTTCCAGAATCCCTCGGAGGCGACGACGAGCAGGCAGAGCGCGGCGGCGACCGCGAGCGTCGCCAGCGCGATCTCGTACCAAGCCCCCACCATCAGCAGCTCGGGGTGGAACACAAAGGCGAAGGGGAGGAAGAAGGCCGCGAGGGCGATGCGCACGGCATCGGCGGCGATCTTCAGCGGGTTCTCGTCGGCGATCGCGCTGGCCGCGTAGGCGGCGACCGCCACCGGCGGGGTCAGCGCCGACATGACCGCGAAGTAGAGCAGGAAGAGGTGGCCGGCCATCAGGCCGACGCTCAGGTTCTTCATGATCGGCGCGACCAGGACGGCGGCCAGGATGTACGCGCTCGGCGTCGGCATGCCGAGGCCCAGGATCAGGGTCAGCATGCCGGCCAGGATCAGCGAGATGAACTCGTTGGCGCCCGACAGCAGGAACACGAGGTTGCTGAACTTGGAGGCCAGGCCGGTCATGGTGATGCCGCCGATGACTAGGCCGGCGGCGGCGCAGGCGCCGGTCACCGAGACCATGCGCAGGCTGGTTTCTGCAAGGATCTCGTAGGCCTTGCGGAAATCGAGCCGGGTCGCGCGCCTGAGCGAGGAGACGACCAGCACGGCGGCGCTGCCGTAGAGCGCGGCATAGGTCGGCGTGTAGCCCTCGACCAGCGCCCAGGTGATGACGACGAGCGGCACCAGGAACAGGCCGCCCTCGCGCAGGGTCCGGCCGAGGCGCGGCACCTCGCCGGCGGCCATGCCCTCGAGCCCGATGCGCACGGCGCGCAGGTGCACCACCAGGTAGATCGGGATGTAGTAGAGCAACGCCGGGATCAGCGCCGCGAAGGCGATGTCGACATAGGGGATGCCGGTGTACTCGGCCATGATGAAGGCGGCTGCGCCCATCACCGGCGGCAGCAGGCTGCCGCCGGTCGAGGCCGCGACCTCGACGCCGCCGGCGAAGGAGGCCTTGTAGCCGAGCCGCTTCATCATCGGGATGGTGACCGACCCGGTGGTCACCACGTCGGAGGTCGGGCTGCCGGAGATCGTGCCGTAGAGGGCCGAGGAGATGACCGCGATCTTCGCGGGACCGCCTCGCGCGCGACCAGTCAGGGAGGCGGCGAGGTTGAAGAAGAAGTCGGCGCCGCCGGTCTTGGCCAGCAGCGTGCCGAACAGCACGAACAGGAAGGCGTAGGTCGCGGCGACCCGCAGCGGCACCCCGAACAGGCCGTCGGTGGTGAAGACCATGATGTCGAGGAAGTGGGTCAGCGAGATCTCGCCGTGCTGCAGCGGGCCGCTCAGCCGGTCGCCGAAGAGGTTGTAGGCGATGAACAGGAAGACGATCACGGTCAGCCCGAGGCCGACCGTGCGCCGCATCGCCTCGAGCGACAGCAGGATCATCAGCGATCCGAAGCCGACGTCCCAGACGCTCAGGGGATCGAGCAGGGTGATGCGCTCGGCGATCGAGCCGCTCTGCATCACGAAGTAGACGCCGGTCGCCGCCGCCACCAGGGAGAGCAGGCCGTCGAGCGGCGACACCCGCTCCGCCGAGGCCCGGGCGTTCGGCCCGATCAGCAGGAAGCTGAGCACCAGCATCAGAGACAGGAAGGTGATGGTCAACGACAGGGCGTCGCTGCGCGACCAGGCCGCGGCATAGACCGTCCAGACCGCCGTGCCCGCCGCGAACAGGCGGATCCCGGTGCCGAGCGGGCCGGTCGGGCGGCGGCGGACGCCGGTGTCGAAGGCGAGAGCGAGGAGGGACACGCGGGGAAGGGGCACGCGGGCGGCTCTCCGTCGGCGCCGCAGCGCCGGCATTGGACGTTGGAGGCGGGAAGGCCTCGGCGGGAGAGCGACGGAACGCCGCCGGCCGGTCGAGCCGGTCGGCGGCGCTCCTGTCGGCTACTGGAGCCCCTTGGCCTTGTAGACGTCGGCGGCGGCCGGGTGGTAGGGCACCGCCGTGGCGGAGGCCATCAGCTTGGCGTCGAGCGGCTGCATCGCCTTGTGGACGCCCTGCAGGGCGTCGGCGTGCTCGACCAGCGCGCTCGTCAGGTCCTCGACCATCTGCGGGTCGGCGTCCTCGTGGGCGAAGAGCTGCGCCGCGACCGTGACGGTCAGGGTATCCCGGTCGTTCCAGGCGTAGGCCGAGGCCGGAATCGTGAAGCGGTCGATCGACCACTCCTCCATGACCTTCGCGGCGGTCTCGTCGCCGATCGGGATCAGCACCACGTCGATCGCCGAGGCCAGTTGCTGGATCGACTGGTGGTTGACGAACAGCGAGTTCAGCAGGGCGTCGGCGCGGCGGTCGCGCATCATCTCGCCCTGCTCCTTGGAAGCCGCGAAGGTCACCGACCCGCCCCAGGACTCGATGTTCTCGATGCTCGCGCCCGCGGCCTCCAGCATCGACTCGCCGATCGCGCTGACGACGTTGCCCCGGCGGTTCAGGAGGACGTTGATCGGCACCTTCTTCTCGGCGATGTCCTCCATCGTCTCGATGCCGTGCTCCTCGGCGAAGCTCTTGTTGACGATGAACTGCTCCGGCGCCCAGGTGTAGAGCACGGCGATCGTCTTCATCGACTTGACCGGCGCCTGGAAGGGCTCCTCGCCCTTGATCGCGGCGATCGCCTCGGCGTCGTGGATGATCGCCAGGTCGCACTTGCCCTGGTCCAGCTGGACGACGTTGGCGAAGCCGCCGCCGGAGGTCTGGTAGGTGACGGTCGAGCCCGGCAGCGCCTGCTTGAGCGCGCCGTCGATGCCGGCGCCGAGCAGCGACCAGAGGCCGCCGGGGCTGGCGCCACACAGGGTCAGGTTGTACTCCGCCCGGGCCGCGCCGGGGACGGCGAGAGCCGCGCCGGCGGCGAGGGCGAGAGCCGCGACGAGCGGTGTTCTGGTGTTCTTCATGTTCTGTTTCCTCCCGGTTTTGGTTTTTTGGGTTTCTTGTTGACCGCCAAGGCCTTCTCGCGAAAGCATGATCTTAGAGGTCTAAACTTTGGAATCACTTTAGCCAGCGCGCTTGATCCAAGTCAATGAGGCGTGCGACGGGCCAACGGGGCGGAGGAAGCGAGCATGTGCGCGGCGGAGCAGGGTGGCGGGGAGGCGGATGACCGCGCGGATAGCGACGGCAGCCGGGGCGGCGCCTCGGCGGCGGCCGAGGATCGCGGGTCGCCGGCGTCACCGGTCGAGAGCGCGCTGCTCGAAGACCTGGTCGCGGCCAACCGGATCCTGTTCCGGCACGGCGTCGTCGACGCCTTCGGCCACGTCTCGGTGCGCCACGACAAGGACCCGGAGCGCTTCCTGCTGTCGCGCAATATGGCGCCGGGCCTGGTCGGACGCGACGACATCGTGGAGTTCGACCTGGACGGCACGCCGGTCGACGCGCGCGGCCGCCGGGTCTACCTGGAACGCTTCCTGCACGGCCAGATCTACCGCGCCCGTCCCGACGTGCAGGCGGTGGTGCACAGCCACGCCCCGGACCTGCTGCCCTTCGGCCTCGTCCAGGGCATCGAGCTGCGGCCGGTCTGGCACATGAGCGGCTTTCTGGGCGCCTTCGGCGGCGGCGCGGTGCCGCTGTTCGAGATCCGCGAGACCGCCGGCCCGGCCAGCGACCTGCTGATCCGCGACAACGCCCTCGGCCGGGCCCTGGCCGACTCCCTGGGACCGGCGCCGGTCGTGCTGATGCGCGGCCACGGCGCGACCCTGGTCGGCGAGTCGCTGCCGGTCGTGGTGTTCCGCTCGGTCTATACCAAGATGAACGCCGACGTGCTGCTGCGCTCGCTGCCGCTCGGCCCGGTCACCTACCTGACCGAGGGCGAGGCCGAGGCGACCACCGTCACCAATTCCAGCCAGATCGCCCGCGCCTGGGAGCTCTGGAAGCGCGAGGCGGCCGAGGCGGCCCGGCAGCCATGACCGGACGCCGCCCGCCGCCGCCGGACCAGACGACCCGGGTGATCCTCGAGCACTGGCGCGAGGCGGTACCGGACGACCGCCTGGCGCACCTGGTGCGCGACGCCGCCCGCGGCCTGACCCGGGCCCTGCAGCTGCGCCTCGCCGATCACGGCGTGTCCTTCGGCCACTGGTCGTTCCTGCGCATCCTCTGGGAGCAGGACGGCATCACCCAGCGCGACCTCTCGGTGCGGGCCGGGCTGATGGAACCCACGACCCACTCGGCGATCCTGCGGATGGAGGAGCTGGGCTACCTGACCCGCCGCCACCCCGAGGGCAACCGGCGCAAGCTGCAGATCTACCTGACCGGGGAGGGCCGGCGTCTCAAGGATGTCCTGGTGCCGCTCGCCGAGGAGGTCAACCGGGTCGCCATCGGCGCGCAGCCCGCCGCCGAGATCGAGACGACGCGCCGCGTGCTGCTGGCGATGATCCAGAATCTCGCCGACGACGAGGCCGAGGCCCTCGGCCAGGGCCAGCGCGTGCCCTCGACCCGCTCCCTCGGCCGCCGCCGCGGCGGCGAGGCGGCGCGGTAGGGGAGGGCGCTGGCCTGCCCCACTTATTCGCGCGCCCGGCCCTTCTTCGTCATCCCCGCGAAAGCGGGGATCCATGGGGACTGGCCGCCTGTGGCAGCCTTGCCGGCTTGGGCAGAGGGCCTACTCACTATGGATCCCCGCTTGCGCGCACTGCTGTCCGGGATTTTTTCTGAGGGGAGTAGTGCACG
>NZ_JBBDQW010000063.1:0-23973 GCF_040905785.1 Tistlia sp. | reverse complement strand
GCGTGACGCCGGCGCTGCACTCGCCGCTGATGGGCGTCACCAACGCCATCTCCTCGGTGATCATCGTCGGCGCCCTGATCGCCGCCGGCTCGGGCGCCGGCTTCTCGGAGATCATGGGCTTCGTCGCCGTGACCCTGGCGAGCGTGAACATCTTCGGCGGCTTCCTGGTGACCCAGCGGATGCTGTCGATGTTCAAGAAGAAAGAGCGCCCCGCGGCCTCGGCCGCCAAGGGCAAGTAGGGACGGGGAAGCGCAGACATGAGCCACGATCTCGCCGCCCTGCTCTACCTCGTCGCCTCGGTGCTGTTCATCCTGGCGCTGCGCGGCCTGTCGCATCCCGAGACGGCGCGCGGCGGCAACCGCTTCGCCATGATCGGCATGGCGATCGCCATCCTGACGACGCTGACCCAGCTCGAGGAGCTGAACCTCGGCCTGATCATCGCCGGCATCGTGATCGGCGGCGGCATCGGCACCTTCATCGCCTACCGCATCCAGATGACGGCGCTGCCGCAGCTGGTCGCCGGCTTCCATTCGCTGGTCGGCCTGGCCGCGGTCTTCGTCGCGGCCGGGGCCTTCTACAATCCCGGCGCCTACGGCATCGGCACGCCCGGAGACATCCACCTCAATTCGCTGATCGAGATGTCGATCGGCACCGCGATCGGCGCGATCACCTTCACCGGCTCGATCGTCGCCTTCGCCAAGCTGCAGGGCCTGGTCAGCGGCCGTCCGGTCGTCTTTCCCGGGCAGCACTGGCTCAACCTGGCGCTCGGCATCCTGGTCGTCCTGCTGGTCGTCTGGCTGTGCGCCAGCAACTCGGTCAGCGCCTTCTGGCTGATCGTGGTCGTGACCCTGGCGCTCGGCATCCTGATCATCATCCCGATCGGCGGCGCTGACATGCCGGTCGTGATCTCGATGCTGAACTCCTATTCGGGCTGGGCCGCCGCCGGCATCGGCTTCACGCTCGAGAACAACCTGCTGATCGTCACCGGCGCGCTGGTCGGCTCGTCCGGCGCGATCCTCAGCTACATCATGTGCAAGGGCATGAACCGCTCGTTCGTCTCGGTGATCCTCGGCGGCTTCGGCGGCGAGAGCGCCGGCGGCGGCGGCGGCGACCAGGGCGACCGGACGCACCGGGCGGGGTCGGCCGAGGACGCCGCCTTCCTGATGAGGAACTCGGAGCGGGTGATCATCGTGCCGGGCTACGGCATGGCCGTGGCGCAGGCCCAGCACGCGCTACGCGAGATGGCCGATCTGCTGAAGGCCGAGGGCGTCGAGGTCAAGTACGCGATCCATCCGGTGGCAGGGCGCATGCCGGGCCACATGAACGTGCTGCTCGCCGAGGCCAACGTGCCCTACGACGAGGTCTTCGAGATGGAGGAGATCAACCGCGAGTTCGCCGAGACCGACGTCGCCTTCGTGATCGGCGCCAACGACGTCACCAACCCCTCGGCCAAGACCGACAAGAGCTCGCCGATCTACGGCATGCCGGTCCTCGACGTCGAAAAGGCGCAGAACGTCCTCTTCGTGAAGCGCTCGATGGCGACCGGCTACGCCGGCGTCGACAACCCGCTGTTCTACATGGACCAGACGATGATGCTGCTGGCCGACGCCAAGAAGATGTGCGAGGGCATCGTCAAGGCGCTGGAGAGATAGGCAACCCCGGCGCGGCGGATCAGGGAATCACGCCGCAGGCGATGCGGGCGCCGCCGCCGCCGAGCGGCTTGGGCTCGTCGCGGAAGTTGTCGCCGTTCTGGTGGATCATCAGCGCCAGGCCGCGCACCTGCGCGGTGTCGGCGATGCGCGGCGCCACCAGGGTGTGCTCGGTCGCCGTCGCGCCCTCGCTGCCGACCCCGACATAGAGCACCGGCAGGTCGCCGAGGTGACCCTCGCCCGAGGGGCCGTAGTGCCGGCCCGTGCCCTCCGGGTCCCAGTGGCCGCCGGCGGCCCCCGCCGGCACGATCTCGCCGTCCTTCTCGCTCGACTCGCAGCTGCCGGTCTCGTGGATATGGAAGCCGTGGGCGCCGGGCGGCAGCGCGCCGCTCAGCGACAGATGCAGCAACAGGCCGTCGGCGCTGTCGGCCAGGGTCACGCTGCCGATCTGCTTGCCGACGCCCTCCTTGTCGACGAGGTGCATCGGCACCTCGAGCTCGGGCGCCTGGGCCAGCGCCGGAGCGGCGGCGAGCAACGGTGCCGCGCCGAAGGCGACCGCCGAAGCGAGCAGAAATGACCTGGGTGCGCGGAACATGGCGGCGTCCTTCCCATCCGGTGGGTGCTGCGGACCCGCGCCCCCGCCTCGGGAGCCGGACCATCGTCCAGGATAACGGAAGACCCCGCGCCCTGTTCCCCCGCCTGGCTGGCGGCGTCAGGAGGAGGCCAGGATCGCGCTGCGCAGGGCGGCGAAGCGGTCGGCCTCCTTGCCGCCCGCCAGCGGGTCGCCGCGCGCCTCGGCCTGCATCGCCACGACCTCCCAGTCGTGGGCGGTCAGGTGGCTTTCGGCATAGGGCAGGAATGACTCCTCCTCCTTGGCCATGTGGCTGCGCTGGAAGGCCAGGAAGTCCCGCGCCGCGCCCGACAGCAGGCCGCGCGGCAGCTCGACGTCGCGCTCCACCGCCTCGGCCAGCGCGGCAAGCCGCTCGAGCGTCGCCTTCAGCCGGACGTGCTCCGCCTCCAGGTCGTGCAGCGCCTGCGCCGTCTCGCTGCGGCGCTTCATCAGGCGGCGGTAGATCAGGTCTTCCTTGGGGTGGTGGACCTGCTCGGGAAAGTCCTTGAGGTAGTCGAGGATCAGCCGCCAGAGCTCGGCGTCGAAGCGCTCTCCCGCCTCGAAGGCCTCGACCTCCCGCTCGAACAGCGCGAGGACCTGCTTCAGGCCGCGGTGCTCCCGAAGGATGTCCTGGACCAGCGCGGTCATGGCCGTCTCCTCCATCGTGATCGGTCCCAGCCTGGAGGACCGCGGCGGCCGACGCCTTGACCGAGATCAAGCAGGGTCTAAAAGGCCGCCAGCAGCAGGGAGCGACCGCATGAAGACCACGACGCCCGCCATCACCCGCCTCGGCATCCTCGGTGCCGGCACCATGGGCAGCGGCATCGCCGTGGGCGCGGCGCTCGCCGGGATCGAGACGCTGCTCGTCGACATCGAGGCCGGCAGGCTGGAGGCGGCGCTGGCGGAGGCCGAGCGCTTCTACGCCCGCGGCGTCGAGAAGGGCCGCCTCGCCGAGGCCGACGCGCAGGCCGCCCGGGCGCGCCTGAAGACGGCCGCGAGTCCCGAGGTTTTCGCCGACCGCGAGCTGATCGTCGAGGCGGTCTTCGAGGACTTCGACCTCAAGGCGAAGGTCTTCGCGGAGCTCTCGCGCATCGCCGCGCGGCTCGCCGAGCGCTCGGCGATCCTGGCCACCAACACCTCCTGCCTCAGGGTCGGCGACCTGGCCGCCCACGTGGCGGCGCCCGGACGCTTCCTCGGGCTGCACTACTTCAGCCCGGCGCAGGTCAACCCGCTGGTCGAGGTCGTGCGCGGCGCCGAGACGGCGGCGGCGACGGTCGCCGCCGCCCTGGCCTTCCTCGAGGCGACCGGCAAGACGCCGCTGCTCTGCAAGGATTCCTACGGCTTCGCCGTCAACCGCTTCTTCTGTCCCTACACCAACGAGGCGGCGCGCCTGGTCGACGAGGGGCTCGGCACGACCGCCCAGGTCGACCGCGTCGCGCAGGCGGCACTCGGCGTCGCCGCCGGGCCCTTCCTGGTGCAGAACCTCATCAAGCCGCGGATCAACCTGCACGCCATCCGCAACCTGGCGCCGCTCGGGCCCTTCTACGAGCCGGCCGACTTCCTGGTGCGCACCGGCGACGCCGGCGAGAGCTTCGAGATCGGTGAGGATCCGGGCCCGCGGCTCGAGGCCGACGCGCGGATCGCGGAGCGGCTGCAGGGCGCGACCTTCCTGCCGGTCCTGCAGGCGCTGGACGAGGAGATCGCCTCGCCGGCCGACATCGACCGCGGCGCCCGCCTGGCGCTGAAGTTCGGCGAACCGCCCTGCGCCCTGATGGACCGGCTCGGCCGCGAAGCGGTCGAGAGCCGCGTGGCGCCGCTCTGCCGGCGCTACGGCCTCGCCCTGCCGCGCTCCCTCGAGCGCGTCGGCCGCCTGCTCAGCTGAACTCGGCCAGGAAGGCCAGCACCGGCGAGTCGGCGCGCAGCCGCCAGCGCGCCGGACCGTCGCACCGTAGGGCGTCGAGCGGTGCCGGCACGACTGAGAGGCCGGCCGCCTCCACCGTCCCCCTGCCCGCCACCCAGAGCAGCAGCGCCGGGCCGGTCTCGAAGGTCTCGGCGACGCCCGCCTCGAGACGCAGGCGCTTGAGGCGGGCCTCGACCCGGCCGCGCCGCGCCATGACGTTGAGGTCGGTCACGGCGCCGCCGAGCAGCCGGCAGTCGGTCGCGACGTCGGCGGGAAAGCGGTGCGGCGCGCTGCCCGGCGTCAGCTCGACCGGCGGCGCTTCGCCGACGGCCAGCCGCAGGCCCTCGCCCGAGAGCACCGCCAGGGTCCGCTCAACGCCGGGAAAGAGCGAGAAGGGGCCGTCGCCATCGACGCGGGCGATCGAGACGCGCCAGTCGAAGTCCTCGAGCCCCGCGCCCTCCGGCGCGAGCGCGACGTCGGCGGACTCGCCGCCGCCGTTCTTCCAGGGCCGCGCCGCCCGCCCGAGGGCAGGCAGGTGGCGGGCCGTCGTCGCGCCGTCCCTGCTCATGCCCGATGGTGGGGCCGGGACGGCGCGACTGGCAAGGGCTCCCGGGAAATCCCGGCTCAGGCCCGCTTCGGCTCCAGGGTGACGCTGTAGAGCGCGGTGTCGGCGATGTCCTTCAGGGTCACCGTCATGGCCTCGCTCTCGCCGTCGATCTCGACCAGCCCGAAGAACTGCAGGCCCTCCGAGGGCGGCAGGTTGACCGCGCCGCCCGGGTCCTTGGAGAAGACGACCTGCGGGCCGAAGGTGTCGTCCATCTGGCCGGGACCGAAGGAGCCGGCGTGGATCGGCCCCGAGACGAACTCCCAGAAGGGCTCGAAGTCTTGGAACTGCGCCTTGGCCGGATCGTAGTAGTGCGCCGCCGTGTAGTGGACGTCGGCGGTCAGCCAGACGGTGTTGGCGACGCCGTTTAGCTTGATGAAACGCAGCAGCTCCGCGATCTCCAGCTCGCGGCCGAGCGCCGGTCCGTCGCCGTTGGCGCCGTTCTCGAAGGCCTCGCCGTCCTTGACCTGGATGCCGATCGGCATGTCGGAGGCGATGACCTTCCAGGTCGCGCGGCTGGCCAGCAGTTCGCGCTTCAGCCAGGCCAGCTGGTCGCCGCCGAGGAAGGCGGTCTCCGGCCCGGCGGCCGCCTGGCGGTTGGCGCTGTTGGGGCCGCGGAAGGTCCGCATGTCGATGACGAAGAGGTCGAGCAGCGGCCCGTAGGAGAGGCGCCGATGCACCCGCTCCGGCTCGCCGGCCGGGGTCGAGGTCGGCATGTACTCGTGGAAGGCCCGGTTGGCGCGCGCCGCGAGCAGCGAGGCCGACTTGACCGTGTAGCGGTCGTCGGCCAGCAGCATCTCGCCGGGATACCAGTTGTTGACGGTCTCGTGGTCGTCCCACTGGGCGATCGTCGGCACCCCGGCCATCATCGTCAGGTAGTTCTCGTCCAGGAGGTTGTACTTGAAGTTGCCGCGGAACTCGGCGAGCGTCTCGGCGACCTTGGACTTCTCCTCGGTGACCAGGTTGCGCCAGACGCCGCCGTCGGGCAGCGCCTTCTCGGCCTCGAGCGGGCCGTCGGCGTAGATCGTGTCGCCGGAGTTCAGGAAGAAGTCGGGATCCTGGGCCAGCATCGTCGCGTAGCCGGTCATGCCGCCCCGGTCGCGGTCGATGCCCCAGCCCTGGCCGGCGGTGTCGCCGCTCCACACGAAGCGCAGCGAGCGGCTGTCGGCCGGCGGCGTGCGGAAGCTCCCGGTCACCGGCTCCGACAGCACCGTCGGCTCGGCGAGGTCCTCGAAGGCGACCCGGTAGAAGACCTGCTGGCCGGCCGGCAGGCCGCGGAGCACGACCTTCGCGGTATAGTCGCCGGCCTCCAGCGCCGCCGGGCCGACCAGCCGCCGGGCGCCCGCGAAGGACTCACGCGTGGCGTAGTCGACGATCATGCGCGCCGGCCGGTCGGCACGGCTCCAGACGATGGCACCGCCCGGCAGGGGGTCGCCGGACTGCACGCCGTGGGTGATCAGCGGCCGGGTCGCGGCGCGGCTGATCGCCGGCATCGCCAAGCCGGAAGCGGCGGCCACGCCGAGACCGGCGGCCGAGCCGGCCAGGAAGCCGCGGCGCGTGAAGGGTGCGGGCAGAAGGGGTCGAGTCATGGGGGCTCCTCGTCGAGGCAGGGAAGGGTCAAGCCGGTGGAGGCGCCACTCTGTCCCGACCGCGTGACGGTTGGGCGGACCGGCCTGTAACGGAAGCTTGAAGCTTTTGCTGCAGCCTCCCGCCCACCAGCGAGGCGGCGGCCGCGACCTGCACCCGGCGCATGGCTCGGTCCCGTCCGCACGCCTGGGCGCCCAGCGCCGCCTGCTCCACTATCACCGCCCGGATCTCCGACAGGACAGACATGACCCAATCCGCAGCCGGCCCCGGGGCGGCCGTCGCCTCCAAGCCGTCGCTGCTGATGCTCGTCGCGATCAGCGCGATCGGGCCGCTGTCGCTGAACATCCTGGTGCCCTCGATGCCGGGCATCCAGCGCCATTTCGCCGTCGACTACGCGACGGTGCAGCTGACCCTCACGCTCTACCTGATCGGCATGGCCGGCTGCCAGATCTTCTACGGCCCGCTGTCCGACCGCTTCGGCCGGCGCCCCGTGCTGCTCGGCGGGCTCTGCCTCTACGTCGTTGCCTGCATCGCCGCCGCGGCGGCCCCCTCGATCGACGTGCTGATCGTCGCCCGCCTGGCCCAGGCGATCGGCGGCACCGCCGGCGTCGTGCTGTCGCGCGCAATCGTGCGCGACCTCTACGGGCGCGACAAGTCGGCCTCGGTGATCGGCTACATCTCGGTGGCCTGGGCCGTGGCGCCGATGCTGGCGCCGAGCGTGGGCGGCCTGCTCGAGACGCTCGGCAGCTGGCGCTACTCGTTCCTGCTGCTGATCGTACTCGGCAGCCTGGTGCTGCTGGCCTGCGTGAAGTGGCTGCACGAGACCAACCACCAGCGCTCGGAGGGCGTCGGCCTTGCGCCGCTGCTCGAAGGCTACCGCTGGCTCGGCCGCCACCCGCGCTTCTGGCTCTACACCGTGACCCTGGGCTTCACCAGCAGCGTGTTCTTCTCGTTCCTGGGCGGCGCGCCCTACCTGATGGTCGAGGTCATGGACCGCTCGCCGCTGGAGTACGGCCTGTGGTTCATCATCGTCTCGGCCGGCTGGATGGCCGGCAACTTCCTTTCGGGGCGCTATTCCGAGCGTCTCGGCGCCGACCGGCTGCTGCTCGCGGGCGCCCTGCTGACGGCCGCCGCCTCGCTGGTCGGCCTGCTGCTCGGCGCCACCGTCGGCCTCCTGCCCTGGCTGATCTTCCTGCCGATGACCTTCGCCGCGATGGGCAACGGCATGACCATGCCGAACGGCTTCGCCGCCGTGGTCAGCCTCAATCCTCGCTTCGCCGGCGCCGCGGCCGGCCTCGCCGGCTGCCTGCAGATCGGCATGGGCGCCGTCGCCATTCAGGCGGTCGGCATCCTGCAGCAGCACCACACGCTGGCGATGTATGGCCTGATGGTCTTCTGCGGCGTCGTCGCGACCGCCTTCCAGCTGATCAACGACCGCCTCCGCCGCGCCGGCCGCTCGGCACCGGCCCGCGCGAAGGAACAGCCGGCCGAATAGCCTTGTCGACCGCTTGCGGGCGGATGCCGGACACGCGAAAACGCGGCCTCGGAAGAGACCGCGTCAGCGTCGGGTCGACAAGACGTCGGGTCGAGGAGCCGGCGGGGCCGGCCCCCTGAGGACTAGAAGCCCTCGCGCTCCAGGCGCTTGCGCAGCAGCTTGCGGTGGCGGCGCACAGCCTCGGCGCGCTCGCGCTTGCGCTTCTCGGACGGCTTCTCGAAGTGGCGGCGCAGCTTCATCTCACGGAAGACGCCCTCGCGCTGCAGCTTCTTCTTGAGCGCGCGCATCGCCTGGTCGACGTTGTTGTCGCGAACGGTAACCTGCACGGTCGATCCGACCTCCTCGTCTTGGCTTGGAGCCTAGCGGTTCTCGACAAAAAATACCCGCACGCGCGCATACCGGCGCGGCAGGCCCCACTCTGCTAGCACAGGGCGCCCGGCATGTGAAGCGAAACCGCCTCCGGGCTCCCTCGTGCCGGCGAACGCTTTACCGTCCGCCCGCAGCCCGCCATATAGGAGGGCGATGGCCATACTCAAGATTGCCAAGATGGGCCACCCCGTGCTGCTGCAGCCGGCCGCTCCGGTCGCCGATCCCGGCGCGCCCGAGATCGCGTCGCTGGTCGGCGACATGATCGAGACCATGGAGGACGCCGTCGGCACCGGTCTCGCGGCGCCGCAGGTCCACGTGCCGCTGCGCCTGGTGATCTTCAAGGTCGGCCGCGGGCGGGCCAGCGCCGAAGACGGCGAGGCCGCCGAGTCGGTGCCCCTGACCGTGCTGATCAACCCCGAGATCGAGCCGCTGTCCGACGAGCTGCTGCTGGGCTGGGAGGCCTGCCTCTCGGTGCCAGGCCTGGCCGGCGAGGTGCCGCGCTGGCGTGATATCCGCTATCGCGGCCTCGCCCCGGACGGCCAGCGCATCGAGCGCGAGGCCAGCGGTTTCCACGCCCGGGTCGTGCAGCACGAGTGCGACCACTTGGACGGACGGCTCTATCCCAGCCGAATGACCGACCTGAGCCGCCTGATCTTCACCAGCGAGATCCGGCACCACGCCGGCGCCAACGCGGAGGACTGAGCCTTGGACGGCACATCCGACGACCTCGATCGCGTCCGCGAGCGGCTGCTCGACGCCCTGCTGCCGCACGTCGTCTTCGACGGCTGGAGCGAGGCCGCCCTGCTGGCCGGGGCCCGCGACCTGAAGCTCGACGCCGGGCTGGTCATGGCCGCCTTCCCCGGCGGCCCGGCCGAGGCGGCGCGCGCCTTCTCCGAGCTGACCGACCGCCGCATGCTGGAGGCGGTGCCGGCCGCCGAGCTGGCGGAGATGCGCGTGCGCGACCGCGTCTCGGCGCTGCTGCGCGTGCGCCTCCAGCTGCTCGCGCCGCACAAGGAGGCGATCCGCCGCCTGGCGTCCTTCCTGGCGCTGCCTAACCACGCCGCGCTCGGCGCCCGGCTGGCCTGGCGGACCTGCGACGCGATCTGGTACGCGGCCGGCGACACCGCGACCGACTACAACTGGTACTCCAAGCGCAGCCTGCTGTTCGGCGTCCACAGCGCGACGCTGCTCTATTGGCTCAACGACCGCAGCGAGGGCGACGAGGAGACCTTCGCCTTCCTCGAGCGGCGCCTCGACGAGGTGCTGCGCATCGGCGGCAAGCTCGGCAAGGGCATGGGCCGCCTGCTCGACCTGCCCGACAGGCTGTTTCGCCGCCGCTTCCGGCCCGGCATGCGGATGAGGGTCAAGTAGCGCGGGGGCGCCGGGGCCGCGATGGATCTGCCTGCCCTCCGGGCCGCCGCCGAGGCGCAGTGCTTGGCGGCGAAGGGCCCCCCCGGACTGGCGTTGGCCCTGGCCTACGCCGACGGCTCGGTGCGCAGCGCCTGCGTCGGGCACGCCCGTCTCGGGGACACGGAGGCCGTGACCCCGCAGACCTGGTTCCGGCTCGGCTCGATCAGCAAGGTGGTTACGGCCCTCGCCGTCCTGCATCGGCTGCTCGGCGCCGGCGACGATCCGGACCGACCGCTCGGCCCTTCGGCCTTCGGCGCCGACCCGCGCCGCGCGCCGGACAGCGTGACGCCGGCCGCGTTGCTCTGCCACGTCGCCGGGCTACCCGATGGGGCCGCGCTGGGGACGCCGGCGCTGGGCGACGCGACCTCCTGGCTGGCCTGCGCCCGGCCTTTCGGACGACGCTTCAGCTACAGCAATCTCGGCTACGCCCTGCTGGGCGCCTGGCTCCAGGAGCAGGTCGGCGGCAGCGAGACCTGGTTGCGGCAACACGCCCTGGAGCCCTTCGGCCTGCGGAACATCGCCTTCGCCCCGCCGCCCGGCGCGCGCCGCGCCGCAGGCCACGTCCTGGACCCGGCGGCGGGCGCCCTAGCGCCCTTCGAGCTCGCTTTCACTGACGACCGCCTGGGGCCGGCCGGCTTCCTCTGGGCAACGGCCGACGGGCTGGGGAGCCTTGCGACGGCACTGCTGTCGCCGCCCGACGAACTCTGCCGAGGGGTCGTCGAGCGCCTGACGACACCGGGCAGCGAGGCCTTCGGGGCCGGCGGGCTGCGCATGGGGCACGGGCTGTTCCTGCTGGACCGCGGCGGACGCCGGATCGGCTTCCACGACGGGGAGATCGGCGGATTCCGTTCGCTGCTGCAGCTCGATCTCGCAGCAGGCCATGCGACCTGTGTGCTGTCGAACCTATCGGGGCCCGAGCATGGCCCGCGCGACTTGCTGGCGGCGGCGGCGCGAAAGGGGGACGTGAAGTCTGCCGTGAAGCCCGTCCCGCCCGCGGCGCCTGAAGCAGCACCGGCCGGCACGAGGCTGCGCTGTTACCTGTCGGCCGGGGCGGGACTGCTCGAGCTCGAGGAGCGGACGCCGCCGCGCCACGGGCGTTGGAACGGCGCACCCCTCGCCCTTGCGCCGCGCGAGCCCGGAATCCTGGGCGGCGTGGGCGCCACCGGGCCCCTCCAGCTGAGGCTGCCCGAGCCGAAGGGCGCGGCGGGCGACCGCCTGCCGGACCACCTCCACCTCAACGGCCAGCTGTTCCGGGCCTGCGCGCTGCGGAGCAATCGAACCCGGCGCTTCGATCCGGCCTGGCAGGGCCGCTACGACAACGGCTACTGGATCGAGGTGAAGGTCGCGCCGGACGGCCGCGTCGTCGTGGCCTCAACGCTGACCGGCTTCGCCGAGGAGGCCCTCGCGCTCGGCGCGCGCAGCCTGGCCTGCTCGTTCGGACTGCTGGTGTTCAGGCTGGCAGCGGGGCGGCGGTGGCTGCGGGCGCTGGCGCTGAACGGCTTCGCCGGGCCCCCGACGGCCGCCGGGGGAGATGACGCTCCAGCCAGTCCGTGAGCTCCGCCGCGCGTTTCGGCCGCTCGAAAGGAAGGCTTGCGACAAGGCGGCCCCGAACGCCCACCAGCAGGCGCTCGGCGAGGAGGTTGGCCAAGGCGGCCTGCACGTCGGTCTCGCGGGCGCCCGTGCGCGCCGCCGTCTCGGCGACGAGGCCAGGCTCGCCGACGACCCGGTCAGCAAGCAGCAGAAGGCAGCTCTCGAGCCGGTCCAGACGCCGCGTCTCCGAGCCGGCGCCGGCGCGCCGCTCGACCTCGATGAAGCCCGGCCCCAGCCTGCCGGACGCCTGCTCGCCCGCCTCGCGCCAGCGCTCGACGGCCTCCGCCAGGCGCAGGCCGTGACGGGCATAGGCGGAGTCGGCCGGCAGGTCGCGCTCGAAGAAGTAGGCGATGGCGGCCGGGTCGGCGTGGCCCTGGGGGACCAGGTGGCGGTAATAGCCGGCCGGCCGCACGTTCTCGAATCCGAAGCGCTCCGGCTCGTCATAGAAGGGCGAGAAGCGATGGATCTGGACCACGCCGGGCGCGCCCGAGGGCGGGATCAGGTGGCCGATCGCGTCGATGACCGAGAGCATCTCCTCGTAGTCGGAGTCCCGCTCCCCGGGAAAGCCCACCAGCAGGTTATAGGAGGGATGGATGCCGAACTCGGCGCAGAGCCGAAGCAGCTGGACGTTCTGCAGGCCGGTCGTGCCCTTGCGCATCAGCCCGAGCAGGCCGTCCGAGAAGGACTCGATTCCCGGCTGCACCCAGCGCACGCCGGCGGCCGCCAGGTCGCACAGCTCGTCGCGCTTCAGGTTGGCCTTGATCTCGTAGAAGAAGCGGTAGTCGCCCTCCAGCCCGGCCAGCGTCGCGACCAGCGCCTGGAAGTCGTGATGCGTGATGATGTTGTCGGCTGCCATGAAGCGCAACAGGCGGTGCCGTCCGGCCAGCTCGGCGATCTCCTGCCCGACCCGCCCCGGCGACTTCGAGCGGAAGGCCATGCCCAGGTTGTTCAGGCCGCAGAAGGTGCAGTGGTGCTTGGCGCCCCACCAGCAGCCGCGCGAGGATTCGTAGGGCAAGGCCGTCGCTTCCGGCAGGGCCTCGCCCGTCCCCGCCAGCCCTGCGCGCCGCGCGAACCAGTCGTCGTAGTCGGGCGTGGGCAGGCTTTCGAGATCGCTCGTCGACGCCGGCGCGCCGGTCGAGGCCCCGCCGACCGTGATCCCCGGAATCGCCACGGGGTCGCCACCCGCGTCGAGGCTGCGCAGGAAACGCGGGAGGGTCTCGTCGGCCTCGCCGAGAAAGACATGGTCGACGATCCCGCGGAAGGCCCGCGCATACTCCTCGCCCATTGCGCCGTGCACGCAGGCGCCGCCGAGCAGGGTCACCAGCTCCGGGCGGGCGCGCTTGAGCCGCGCCGCCAGGGCAAGGCTGGGAAAGACCTGGTTGAAGGTGCAGGTGAAGCCGACCGCGTCCCAATCCCCCTGCAGCACCTGCTCCGCGGCCTGCCCCAGGAAGGCGGGGACGATGCGGTCCCGCACCTCGAAGAAGGGCGAGCGCGCCTGCTCGAGCCCGTAGCCTTCCAGGAAGGCATCCGAATCCAGCGCCGCCCCCCCGAACAGGTCGGCGGCGAAGACGTGCTCGCAGACGCCGAACAGCGCCGAGGTTTCGGCGAGGGCCTCATAGAGCGCGCCGCCCAATGCCACGGCGAAGTCGAGGCTGGCGTCGTGGACCTCGGCCTCGGACCCGGCGCGCCGGGCGAGCGCCTTGAGCAGGCCGGCCGAGAGATTGGGCCGCGACGCCGCGCACCAGGGCATGGAGACGATCAGCAGCCGTGCCATGGGGCCGCCTCTCTCAGGCGGCGAGGAGGCCCGGCTCCGGCCAGCTGCCGGTCGCCAGGTAGCGCCGCGCCTCCTGCTGCAGGAGCCGGTCGAGCCAGGGTTCCTCGAAGTGCGTCAAGAGGGCGTGGGCCAGACGCACCCGGTGCTCTAGCCGGCCGGCCCGCTCCGCCGCGAGGGCGCAGAGCTGCGGGTCGCGCAGCCACTGAACGCAGAGGTCGCAGGCTCGCTCGCGCAGGACCGCTCCGTCCGCCACGCCTGCCTCGGAGAACCAGGCGCGCAGGGGTGCGAAGCCCCAGACCCGCAGCGTCTGAATCAGCGGGTGGGTGCGCCAGCGCGCGACGATCGTCGTGAGCGGCTCCTGGCGCGCATCGCCCAGCCACAGCGGGTGGTCGTGCGTCTCGTGACTGGCCGGCGCGCAACAGGGCGCGACGCGGCCGTTCCACTGCACCAGGGGCCCGGTCGTCGGACAGGGACCGCGGTCCCAGTCCGCCTCGCCGACCCGCTCGCTGTGGGCGACCTCGATGCCGCGTCCCACCGGGCCGATCGGCTGGAAGGCCACGCGCCGGCCCGCGAAAGCCATCGCCGCCTGGATCAGCTCGGCGTCGGGGACCGTCATCGGCTCGTGGTAGGCGATCCGGATCAGCGGCTCCTTGCCGGCCGCCTCCAGCCGCCGGAAGGCGCTTTCTACCGCGCGCAGCGGGACGAACTCGAGATGGTAGACATCGGTCGAGATGTCCCAGTGGTCGATCGCCCCGAAGCGCTCCAGGGTGCGGTCGATCTGGCGTTCCGTCGTCGCCCAGTGGGCCGCCGTGACGATGCCGCAGGTGATGCCGCGCGCACTCGCCGCGCGGCTGACCGTCGCGACGAAGTCGGCGACGAGGGTCGGCTCCCCGCCGGTGAAGTCGATGGATTCGATCCCGGCTTCGGCCAGGGCGTCGAGCTGGCCGACGACCAGTCCGGTGAAGTCGCGGCCGTAGCGGTTAGCGTGCAGCTCCGGCGCGGCACCGACGCTGCAGTGGCCGCAGCGCAGCGGACAGCCCTGGGTCACCGAGAAGCCGAGACGGCGTGAGGAAAGCGCGAGCGCCTCATGGAAGCTCTCGACCGAGCGGGGGCTCTTGGGGCGCCCGTCGGGAAAGGCCGAAGGGGTCATGGGATAGCGCCTCTGACAACCATGGGCTGCAGACCGGAACAGCCGGCGACACCGCCGGCGCTCCCACGGACACCCCGGAGGACCCGCCGCCCGACCCGGCGACGGGTCGACCGGGACGCGCCTATTTGGTGCGGAGGACGCTGACCACCCGATCCAGCACCTTCTCGTCGAAGGCCTGGCTGTCGGTGATGATCTCCTTGATATAGCTCGCGACGAGCCCGCCCGGCGAGGCCACCTGCGGCCCCCGGGTCATCTCGCTTCCCAGCCCGGCGACGCCGTGCTTGGACAGGAGTTCTGCCAACTCGGATTTGAATGGATCGTCCCTGGGCATCACACAGCTCTCCCTACTTGGGGTTCACTCGGAGGCGCGTGCCGGACGCGATAACGTTCTCTCAAAAGGGGAACTCGGTCAAGGCGAAAGACTCGCGACAGGATGTCTTCCGACAGCTGCCCACACCGCTCCCGCGTGGCGCTTGGACAGTCGAGCGCTCCGGAAGGCGGGCGCCAGCGTTACTCCTGCGCCAGCTTCTGGTGCAGGACGTGGACCATCTGGCCGACCGCGACGGTCTGCTCCTGGCCGCTCGCCAGGTTCTTCAGCTTGACCGTGCCCGCCTCGAACTCGGTGCCGCCGGCGATCAGCGCGAAGCGGAAGCCCTTCTTGTCCGCGTACTTGAGCTGCTGGCCGAGCTTCTTGGGTTCCAGGAAGACCTCGGTCTTGATGCCGCCTTCGCGCAGATAGCGCGCCAGCTTCAGGTACTCGCTGGTGCGCTCGCGCTCCAGGATGGTCACCAGCACCGGCGCCGGGCTCTGCGCCGTGGCGCCGATGACGCCGGCCTTGAACAGGCTGGCGAGCAGGCGGGTCAGGCCGATCGAGATGCCGACGCCGGGCAGCGGCTTGTCGATGAAGTGGCTGGCCAGGTCGTCGTAGCGGCCGCCCGAGCAGATCGAGCCGATCTCCGGGTGGTCGACCAGGCGGGTCTCGTAGATCGTGCCGGTGTAGTAGTCGAGGCCGCGCACGATGGTCAGGTCGATCTCGAAGTGGCTGTCGGGGACGCCGAGGGCCGCGACCGCCTCGACGACCTCGGCCAGCTCGTCGACGCCGAGCGTGAAGCGCTCGTTGCCGGAGACCGAGTAGAGGTAGGAGATCAGCTCCTCGTTGGAGCGCCGGGTCGCGATCAGCGCCATCAGCTTGTCCAGCGCCGGCGCCGCCAGCGCCCCGCTCGCGGCGATCTCGCGGGTCACCTTCTCGGCGCCGATCTTGTCGATCTTGTCGACGGTTGCGAGCACGCCGTTGACCGCCTCGTCAGGGCAGCCGAGGTGCGCGAGGTAGCCCGAGAGGATCTTGCGGTTGGAGATGCGGATGACGAAGTCGCCGATCGCCAGCTCGCGGAACAGGTCGTAGATGATCGCCGGGATCTCGGCATCGGTGACGATCGACAGCTGGCCGTCGCCGATGACGTCGATGTCGGCCTGGTAGAACTCGCGGAAGCGCCCGGCCTGGGGCCGTTCGCCGCGCCAGACCTTCTGGATCTGGTAGCGCCGGAAGGGGAAGGTCAGGTGGCCGTAGTTCTGCGCGACGTAGCGCGCGGTCGGCACGGTCAGGTCGAAGTGCAGGGCCAGCCCGGTCTCGGCCTCCTCGCCCTCGCCGGCGGCGAGGCGAGACAGGGCGTAGATCTCCTTCTCGTTGCCGCCCTTGGCGCTCAGCACCTCGGCGCGCTCGGCCGCCGCGGTCTCGATCGGGGTGAAGCCGTAGGCCTCGTAGGTCGCGCGAATCCTGTCCAGGAAGCGCTGCTCGACCAGCTTCTCCGCAGGCAGCCACTCGGGAAAGCCGCTGATCGGCGTCGGCTTCTGGATCTGCCGCTCCATGGATCGTCCTTGCGTGCTGGCAACGGTGGCGGGAGACCCGTTCGACGGGCCGTGAAGGCGGCGCGGATCATAGAAGCCGCCCCCTGAGGGCGCAAGGCGAGGCGAGGCCCCGCCCGGCCTCGCGCCGACCCCGGCGCCCGCTGCGGCGTTGCGCTGCGCCGGCAAGGGCGGTAGGTATCCGCCCGCCCTCTCCCGGCCCCAACAGCAAAGCTCCCAGCCGCCGTGTCCGACCGCGACCTCGTCCAGCTTCTGCCCCGCGGCATGCGCGACCTGCTGCCGCCGCACGCCGCCCAGGATCGCCGCGTCGAGACGGCGCTGCTGGCGGCCTTCGAGCGCTGCGGCTACGAGTTCGTCGCGCCGCCGCTGATCGAGTACGACGAATCGCTCTCGCGGCTCGACAAGCGGCTCTCGACCGACCTGTTCCGCTCCTTCGAGGCGGCGACGCGCCAGACCGTGGGCGTGCGCCCGGACATCGCCCCGCAGGTCGCCCGCATCGCCGCCAGCCGCCTGACCCGCCAGCCGCGCCCGCTGCGGCTCTGCTATGCCGGGCCGACGGTGCGCATGGCCGCCGACGGCGGCCTGGAGCAGACCCGCCAGGTCGGGCTCAGCCTGTTCGGCAGCGAGGGCGCTCCGGCGATCGCCGACGTCGCGGCCGCCGCGGCGCGCGCGCTCAACGCGGTCGGACTGGAGCAGGTCAACCTGGACCTGACCCTGCCCCAGCTGGTCGACACCCTGCTGACCGAGGCCGGGGTGCGCGCCGGGATGCGCCGGCGCGCCGAGAGCGCCATGGCGCGCAAGGCCCGCGAGGACCTGACCGGCCTGGAGCCGGCGCTCGCCGGACGCCTGGTCGCGCTGCTCGACGCCTCGGGGCCGATCGAGACCAGCCTGCCGCAGCTCCAATCGCTAGACCTGCCGGCCGAGGCAAGGCGCCAGATCGCGCTGCTGGCGGCGGTCGCCGAACAGCTCCGGCGCCTGGCGCCGCAGGCGACGCTGCTGATCGACCCGGTCGAGAGCCGCGGCTTCGAGGCCCACGCCGACCTCGGCTTCGTGCTCTTCGTCGGCGGCGCGCGCAGCCATGTCGGGCGCGGCGGCACCTACCGGATGGGCGGCTTCGTCAGCGAGCCCTCGGTCGGCTGCAGCCTCAGCCTCGACCAGCTCTATCGGGCCGTGCCGGAGGCGCCGCTGCCCGAACGGATCCTGGCGGCCAGCGACGTCACGCCCGACCAGCTCGACAGGCTGCGCGGCGAGGGCCGCATTGCGGTCGCCGCGCTGGAGCCCGTGGCCGACCTCGATCGCGAGGCCGTGCGGCTCGGCTTCACGCATATCTTCGACGGCACAGACGTGCGCCGGGTAGGCTAGCCCTGCGGCGCCGGTCGAAACGACAACTCCAAGAGGACGGGTAGGACAGCAATGGCCAACGTCGTGGTGGTCGGCGCCCAGTGGGGCGACGAGGGCAAGGGCAAGATCGTCGACTGGCTGTCGGAGCGCGCCGACGTGATCGTCCGCTTCCAGGGCGGCCACAACGCCGGCCACACGCTGGTCGTCAACGACACCACCTACAAGCTGTCGCTGCTGCCGTCCGGCGTGGTGCGACCCGGCAAGCTGTCGATCATCGGCAACGGCGTCGTCGTCGATCCCTGGGCACTGATCGAGGAGATCGAGCGGATCCGCGGCCAGGGCGTCGAGATCACCCCCGACTCCCTGAAGATCGCCGAGAACGCCGCCCTGATCCTGCCGCTGCACTCGCTGGTCGACAAGGCGCGCGAGGCCGCCCGCGGCAAGGACGCGATCGGCACGACCGGCCGCGGCATCGGCCCGGCCTACGAGGACCGGGTCGGGCGCCGCGCCATCCGCCTGTGCGACCTGGCCGACCGCGAGCACCTTTCGAGCCGGCTCGACGCGTTGCTGGTCCACCACAACGCCCTGTTCCGCGGTCTCGGCGAGCCCGAGGTCGACAAGGCCGAGTTGCTTGAGCGGCTGCTCGAGGTCGCGCCCCGGGTGCTGCCCTACGCCGACCGGGTCTGGCAGCGGCTCGACAAGGCTCGGCGGATCGGCCGGCGCATCCTGTTCGAGGGCGCCCAGGGCGCCTTGCTCGACGTCGACCACGGCACCTACCCCTTCGTCACCTCCTCCAACACCGTCGCCGGCCAGGCGGCGGCCGGCAGCGGCATCGGCGTCGGCGCACTCGACACCGTGCTCGGGATCACCAAGGCCTACACCACGCGGGTCGGCGCCGGCCCCTTCCCGACCGAGCTGACCGACGAGACCGGGCGGCGCCTCGGCGAGTGCGGCCGGGAATTCGGCACGGTCACCGGGCGCGCTCGCCGCTGCGGCTGGTTCGACGCCGTGCTGGTCCGCCAGGCGATCAAGACCGGCGGCATCGACGGCATCGCCTTGACCAAACTCGACGTGCTCGACGGGCTCAGCGAGCTGAAGATCTGCATCGGCTACGAGATCGACGGCAAGAGCTACGACCACCTGCCGGCGCTCGGCAGCCTCCAGGCGCGCGCGACCCCGGTCTACGAGACCTTCGAGGGCTGGCAGGAGACGACCTGCGGCGCCCGCTCCTGGGGCGCGCTGCCGGCCATGGCGATCAAGTACGTGCGCCGCATCGAAGAGTTGATCGAGGCGCCGGTGACCCTGCTCTCGACCAGCCCGGAGCGCGAGGACACGATCCTGATGCGCGACCCCTTCGCGGGGTGAGCCGGCGCCGGTTGAGCGGCGCCGGGTGAGTGGGGCGTTAACCTTCCCTTACCTCCGTCTCGTGTAGGCAGGTCCTGCAGCCACTAGCAGGAACGGCCACCTCTGGCATGAGCGATCAAGCCGAAGACCTCCGCCTCGAGGAAGCGACGCGCCCGGCACGCCGCGAGCGCGGCGGCCAGGGCCAGGGGAGCACGGTCGTCGTCGACCGCCGCTTCGAGGTCGAGCCCGGCTTCCCGCTGCCCGGCCTCGACCAGCCGCACGCCCGCGCCTTCGCCGCCGCGGCGCGCGACCAGACCAGCCCGCGCAAGGTCTACGCCCTGGTCTGCGACCCGCTGCTGGCCCCGCGCCGCGGCCTGCTGGGCCCGCTGCAGTCGCTGGCGCGCCTGCCGATGATCGTGCCGCTCGGCTACGAGACCGTGTTCTGGCCGCCGGACAACGCGCGGCGCGGCGTCCTCATCCTGACCCGGCCCGAGGGCGAGCGCATCCAGTCCGACACGCGAGCCAGCTTCGCCCCCTTCGACGAGGACGCGATCCTGCGCAAGGTCGTGCTGCCGCTGCTGCCCGCGCTGGTCGAGCTCGGGGCGCGCGGCATTTCGCACCGGGCGATCCGCGCCGACAACCTGTTCTTCCGCGACGCCTCGCGCAGCGAGTGCATGCTGGGGGAGTGCGTCTCGGCGCCGGCCGCCCTCGACCAGCCCTCGGTCTACGAGCCGATCGAGGGCGCCATGGCGCTGCCGGCGGGACGGGGCGTCGGCTCGACCAGCGACGACCTCTACGCCTTCGGCGTCACCCTCGCGATCCTGCTGCGCGGCGGCAACCCCGTCGCCGAGCTCAGCGACGAGGCGATCGTCCACAGCAAGCTCAGCCGCGGCACCTACGGAACGCTGGTCGGCAAGCAGCGGCTGCCGCTGTCGCTGACCGAGGCGCTGCGCGGCCTGCTGAGCGACGAGACCGCCGACCGCTGGGGCTTGAACGACCTGGAGATGTGGGCCAACGGCCGGCACCTCAGCCCGAAGCAGCCGATGGCGCTGGCCCGGGCGAGCCGCCCCTTCGAGTTCCAGGAGAAGGACTACTGGAACTGCCGAACCCTGTCCCTGGCCTTCGGCAGCCATTGGGACGAGGCCCGCCAGACTCTGGTCGGCGAGGAACTGATCACCTGGGTACATCGCAGCGTCGGCGACGAGAAGCGGGCCGAGGGCCTTGCGCTGCAGCTGCGCGGCGCCCAGGGCGGCAGGGCCGGCGATGCGCCCGGCGACCGCCAGCTGGCGCGCGTGCTCATGGTGCTTGACGGCAAGGCGCCTCTCCGCCAGCGCCAGTTCTCGACGCGGATCGACGCCGTCGGCGAGGTGCTGGCCGTGCACTACGGCGACCAGTCGATGCGCCAGATCTTCGTCGACATCCTCGGCAACCGCCTGATCAACTACTGGTTCGAGGCCCAGCCGGGCATGCGGCCCGAGTACGCCGTGCTCAAGAAGGGCTACGAGCAGCTCGGCTTTTTTTTGATGCGCCAGCGCATCGGCTACGGGCTGGAGCGCTGCCTCTACGACCAGAACGAATTCTGGCCCTGTCTCAGCCCGATGCTGGCCGACGCCTACGTGACGCGGATCGAGGAAGTGCTGCCGGCGCTCGAGGCGCTGACCGCCGGCGGCCTGCCGGAGCGCGAGCCGGTCGACCGCCACGTCGCCGCCTTTATCGCGGCGCGCACGAGCGGCGTGCCGGAGCGCATCCTGTCGGCCCTCGGCCGCGAGGACGACGAGGTCATCCGGCGGCTCGGCAACGTCTACCTGCTGGCCGAGGTCCAGCGCCTGGCCGGGCCGAAGCGGCTGCCCGGCCTCGCCGCCTGGCTGGGCCGCAGCATGGGCCCGGTCATCGAATCCTTCCACAGCCGCGAGATCCGCCAGACCCTGGCCCTGGAGCTCCAGGCCTCGGTCGAGGCCGGCGATCTCTACCACCTCGCACTGGCCATGGACGACGGCAAGCTGCGCAAAGAGGACGACAGCGGCTTCGCCAATGCCACCGCCGAGTACAGCGCCGTCACCCGGGAGCTCGCCTGGGTCGAGCAGGGCGGCCTGACCCGGCCGCAGTTCGTGTTCGCCAAGTCGCAGCAGATCGCCGCCGTCGTCGCCGGCTGCCTGGCCAGCCTGACCGTGCTGGTCATGACCATGCTCTACGTCGGCTGAGGGCAGGGGGAAGAACAGGATGGCGGCGCGCAAGGCCAAGGACATCCCGACTGGAGGCGGAGCCGGCGGCGGCATCAGGTGGGGCCGGATCTCGCTCGGTCTGCTGGTCGCGCTGCCGGTCATGGTCGTGCTGCTGCCGACCACGATCGTCACGCTCGTGCTCAGCCTGCCGACCCTGGTCGCCGTCCTGGTCGACCGGACCAGGGAACGCTACCTGGTCGCCACCGTCGGCCTGCTGAACCTCTGCGGGCTGCTGCCGGCGCTGATCGCGCTCTGGGAGCGCGGCCAGTCGGTCGACGCGGCGATGCGCCTGCTCACCGAGATGCTCTACTGGCTGAGCGCCCTGGGCGCCGCCGGCGTCGGCTGGGCGATCTTCATCTCCCTGCCGCCGCTCGTCGGCAGCTACTACGGCCTGATCTCCCAGCGCCGCGTCCACCAGCTGCGCAAGCGCCAGAAGCAGCTGATCGAGGCCTGGGGCGAAGACGTCACCGGCCACGGCGATCTCGAGGAGGACGAGGAAGAGGAGGAGCCGGAGCCTGGCGACCTCGAGCCGGCGGCAGGCTAGGGGCCAAGCCACCGGCCGGCCGGCGCGCCCCGCCCGCGCCGTGCGGCTACTCGGTCGCCAGGCGGCCCTGGATCGCGGCGTTCTTGATCGCCCGCTGAAGCTTCTCGAAGGCCCGCACCTCGATCTGGCGCACCCGCTCGCGGCTGATGCCGTAGACTTGGCTGAGATCCTCCAGGGTCGTCGGGTTCTCCTTCAGGCGCCGCTCGGTCAGGATGTGCCGCTCGCGCTCGTTGAGGCTGCCCATCGCGCCCTCGAGCAGGGCGCGGCGCTGGTCGAGCTCCTCGCGGTCCGCGAACAGGGTCTCCTGGTTCTCGTGGTCGTCGACCAGCCAGTCCTGCCACTCGCCGTCGCCGTCCTGGCGCAGCGGCGCGTTGAGGGAGTGGTCCGGGCTCGACAGGCGCCGGTTCATCGACACCACGTCCTGCTCGGGCACGTTGAGCTGCGTGGCGATGTGGGCGACCTGCTCGGGCTTGAGGTCGCCCTCCTCGATCGCCTGCATCTGGCCCTTGAGCTTGCGCAGGTTGAAGAACAGCTTCTTCTGCGCCGCCGTGGTGCCCATCTTCACCAGCGACCAGGAGTGCAGGATGTACTCCTGGATCGCGGCGCGGATCCACCACATGGCGTAGGTCGCCAGCCGGAAGCCGCGATCGGGATCGAAGCGCTTGACCGCCTGCATCATGCCGACGTTGCCCTCGCTGATCAGCTCGGACAGCGGCAGGCCGTAGCCGCGGTAGCCCATGGCGATCTTGGCCACCAGGCGCAGGTGGCTCGTCACCAACTGGTGCGCGGCCTCGCTATCTTCCTTGTCCTGCCACCGCTTGGCCAGCATGTACTCCTCGTTCTGCTCCAGCATCGGAAACTTCCGAATCTCCTGGAGGTAGCGCGAGAGGTTGCCTTCGGTGACGAGCAACGGAACCTTGCCGGTAGCCACTGGATCGTCCTTTCCTTTGCCGTCAATCCGGGAACGGGCCGACACTGGCCAAGTTCCCGGGAGAGCGCACTACAATTCAAAGTGAGTCCAGGGACTCGATCAACTGCGCCATGTCGGGCGGCGGCGGCGACTCGAAGGCCAGCTTGCGCCCGTCGAGCGGATGATCGAAGCCCAGGCGTTCTGCGTGGAGGGCCTGGCGCGCGAAACCCTCCACTTTTGTCCGCGCCGCTCCAGGCAACCCGGCCAGGGCCGCCGGCTTCGAGCGCCCATAGAGCGGGTCGCCCAGCAGCGGATGGCCGCGGCTCGCCAGATGCACCCGGATCTGGTGGGTGCGCCCAGTCAGCAGGCGGCAGGTAATCATCGACACCGCTCCCCCCATCAAGAGACGCTCAAGCTTGTAACGCGTGACGGCGGCTTTTCCGCCGCTCTGCAGCACCGCCATCTTCTTGCGGTTGCGCGGGCTGCGGCCGATGTTGCCCGTGATCTCGCCCCAGGCCTCCCCCCGGGCCTCCCCCCGGGCCGCTGGCGCCTTGGTCGCAGGCGCCGGCGGCAGCAGCCGGCCCCAGACCAGGGCGCGGTAGCGCCGCTCGATGCTGCGCTCGGCGAACTGCACGGTCAGCGAGCGGTGGGCGGCGTCTGTCTTTGCGACCACCATGAGCCCGCTGGTGTCCTTGTCGAGCCGGTGCACGATGCCCGGGCGGCGCACGCCGCCGATCCCGGCGAAGCTGTCGCCGCAGTGCGCCAGCAGCGCATTGACCAGGGTCTGGTCCGGGTTTCCGGGCGCCGGGTGCACGACCAGCCCGGCCGGCTTGTCGAGCACCAGCAGGGCCTCGTCCTCGTAGAGAATGGCCAGCTCGCGCGCCTGCGCCTCGGGCAGGGCGGCCGTCGCCTCGGGCACCGTCAGCAGGTAGCGCTGGCCCGCTTTGACCCGGGTCGAGGGCTCGTCTATCGTCGCGCCGGCGGCGCTGAGGGCGCCGGCCTCGATCAGGCCCTTGACGCGGCTGCGCGACAGCGACGGCAGGCGCCGCGCGATCAGGCGATCGACGCGCTCGCCGGCCTCGGGCGCGGCGATCTCGAAGGAATGGGGGCCGGTGAGCGGCGCCGCGTCCGCAGGCGCGGAGTCGCCGATCGCGGCCCCAGCGCTCGGCGGCAAGGGCGTCGTCCTGTTCATGGGGCTAGAGGACACAGCGAAAGATGACTGCGATCAAGGCCCTGGTGGGCGGGCTGGGCCTGGTGATCCTCGTGATGATCGGTCTGGTCATATGGGGGCTGATGCGCCAGGGCGAAAGCCTGCGCCAGGAGACCGCCTTCGAGGAGCTGGCGCTGAGCGTCCCGGCCGGCTGCACCCTGGCCGCCGCCGAAGCGGGCGGCGGCGAATTGCTGATCCTGCGCCTCGAGGGGCCGCTCGAGCGCGGCTGCCAGCAGGCGATCCTGGTCGACCGCGCCGGCGGCGGGGTCGTCGGCCGGATCAAGCTGCAGGCCGAGTAGCCGCGCCCGCCCCGGCAAGCGCCGCCCAGGGACCGCTCCGGGACAGCCCCACGGCAACGAGTCCAGGTTAACGGGCAGGTGCGTTGAGGATGTCGGTGAGGA
>NZ_JBBDQW010000062.1:0-23998 GCF_040905785.1 Tistlia sp. | reverse complement strand
GCTAGAGCGTTCCCACCTTAGGCGGAAGCGTATCCTGAGTTTGCGAGGTAGGCGGCGCATTCCTGGGGGTCGAAGCGCTGTAGGATGGTGCCGAGGGCGTTGTGGATTTCGTCGCTGGAGCGGGGCTGGAGCTGTCGGAGCCAGTGCTTGAGCTTGGCGAAGACCTGTTCGATGGGATTGAGGTCTGGGCTGTAGGGCGGCAGGAAAAGGAGCTTGGCGCCGGTGGCGCGGATCGCCCTGCGTACGGCCTTGCCTTTGTGGCTGCCGAGATTGTCGAGAACCACGATGTCGCCGCGCTTGAGGGTCGGAACCAGGAACTGCTCGACGTAGGCCAGGAACCTCTGGCCATTGATCGGCCCGTTGAAGAGGCAGGGTGCTTCGATCCGGTCATGGCGCAGCGCGGCCAGGAAGGTGAGCGTCCGCCAACGGCCGTGGGGTGCCTTGCCGATCAGCCTGTGGCCGCGCGGGCCCCAGCCACGCAACGGAGCCATGTTGGTCTTGGCCCAGGTCTCGTCGATGAAGACCAGGCGCTCGGGCTCGATGCTCGCCTGACGCGCCTGCCATTGCAGGCGCCGCCTGGCGACATCCGGGCGATCCTGCTCAGTCGCGAACGCGGTTTTTTTTGAAGCTGAGACCTTCGGCGTGCAGGAAGGTCCGCACCGCCTCCTCGCATACCCTGATCCCCAGCGCTGCCAGCTCGGCCTGCAGCTCCCTCACTGGCCGATGCGGCCTCTCCGCAACCAAGCGGTGAACCAGCTCCCGGTGCGGCTCCAGCAGACGGCGACGATAGCCACCGAACTTCGCTGGGCCGACACTGCCGGTCTCGCGCCGCCGCTGTGACCACTTCGACACCGTCGACGGCGCCAGGTCGAACTGCGAAGCCACACTCCGGATGCTCTCGCCCGCCTCATGACGGGCTACAACACGCTCTCTCAGGTCAGTCGATAGCGGTCGAGCCATGGGCTGCTGGCCTCCTGCTCCAGCAGACCACTTGAATCACATCATCCCCAAGCCGGGGAATCCCATTTGCGATTCCGACTAAGATCGGACCGCTCTAGTTGTCGACCAGGTCCGCCGGCGCCGTCCCTTTTCAGGGTGGTATCGGCGGGCCTTTTTTGCGCCTGTGGTCTGCGCCCGCAAGAATCGGTTAACCATCTGTGGCTCTACTCTGGCGGGCAATAGACCCGGCCCGAGAGAGCCGGGCCGGGGGCGATCGCCGACGCGGGTCGCGGGGGGGAAGGAAACCAACATGGATTGTGGTGAGAAGCGGCGAAGCGGACTCTACGCCCGCGCGATCGTGCGCTGCCGGCGCGCGGCGTCGGCGGTGCAGCGGGCAGAGGCGGCGGGGCTTGACCTGGCGCCAGCCCGGGCGGCCGTCGTGGCGCGCAACTATCGCGAGCTGCTGGCCTGGGCGCCGGCGACGGCCGCCGAGCTGCTGGCCTTCGGCGACCAGGCCGAGGCCTACCTACGGCCGCGCCTCGACGGCGGCGCCGGAGACGGCCGGATCGATCCGGAATCGGCGACCCTGGTGCGGCTGATCGAGGGCCAGCGCGCCGTGCTGGGATAGGGGCCGGCGGAGGGCGCTGCTCAGCCTCCGCTATCGCCGCTGTTGTCGTAGAAGGAGGTTCAGATACTCCACCATGCGCTCGTTCAGATGCCCAATGATGGGCGTCTTGCAGTCTTCACGCACCGTGAACCACTCCTTGGACCATGGCAGAAGCCGCGTCCGACCAAGCTGGAACACGGTCGCCTGGGGCAGGCCCATCTCGTTCATGTCCACCAGATTGGCGACATAGAGGTCGAGGCCCGAGTAGCTGCGCGCGTTCGACGTGCCAAACGCGACTTCGACATAGGTGTGACCGTCCGCGTCCCTCAGGACGCGCCGCACGAGGCACGGTCGAGCCTTAGGCGCTGGGTTGTCGGGATCTTCTACGAATGGAAAGCGGCACCAGACGATGTCTAGTGCCGCTGGTGCGTTATGGGGGGGCCAGAAGGACCACTCCCGATCGGCTTTACCAGCCGGGGCCACTAACCACTTCCATATCGCGGACTTTGTCCTGATCGACGAGTTCGTCGATTCGGGAAAGGTGCTCGTCGGTCACCTGATCGCTGTAGTCGTACAGCGGCGGTTGCGGACGACCGGAACCGTTCCGAGCGGCCTCGCGCTTCTTGGTAACCGGGTTCATTCTGTTCTCCCTCCTTGGAGGCGCGCCTACGTGGCGCGCGCGTCAGTGGAATGCTGCGTCGCTGCATGTTGTTGCGTCGGCTTCTGGAACCGCTAGATTTTGTGCGGCAGCATCACTGTGGCCTTCCACGTCGCCAATTTGGCACGCCAGCTTGACCTGTTCAACGTTTCTAATGGGTAAAGGTGCCATGCGGAAGAGCGCGCCACTCCAAACAGATGGCGCCGCCCTAAGGTTAGGGAAGAGCGTCAGACGGTCGCGGCCTTGGCGCCGCCCGCCCCGCCGGGTCGTCCCATTTCCCGCCACGTAGGCGGCGATGTCAGCTGCTGCCACCCGCTAGCAGCATCCTCACTGCGCAGGAGTCGGGGGGGCGGTTTCCCGCGCCCGGCGGCGAGTGACGCGGCGAGAAGGGGCCGCGCGGTCGGCGATGGCCTGTTGCAGGTCGCGCGCGAGGCACCAATCGGCGGCCGAGCGACGGGCGTAGGGCGGGGCCGGATCCACGCCGAGGGAAGCCAGCGCAACCTCCCAGGCGGCCTGCGCTGCGCCACGGGCTCGGCCAAGCTTGGCGAGCCGGCGCCAGTAGAACGAGGCGGCCTCGGCGAGGCGGTCGGGCATACCCGCCGATATTTTAGACTCGGTCCTGTAAGTCATTGATCTGTGGTGTCTAAAAAGGGGGCACAAAGTCTAAAAACATCAATGAAATCAATATGTCACAGGTACCACTCGTACTCCTGCGGCGAGATCAGCCATTCGAACTCGTCGTACTCGGCTTCCTTGCAGGCGGCGTAGAGCTTCGGGTAGCCGGTGCCCAGGTAGTCGTCCATGACCGCGGAGCCGGCCAGCACGTCGACGGCGCGGCGCGGGCGCATCGGCAGCTCCGGGTCGAAGGCGGTGCCGGCGTTGCCCTCGGTGGGCGGACCGGGATCGATCCGGTTGACGATGCCGTGGTGGATCCCGGCCAGGGCCGTGGCCAGGGCCAGGTAGGGGTTGGCGTCGGCGCCGGCGACCCGGTGCTCGATGCGCCGCGACTGGCCGTCGCCGATCGGAACGCGCAGCGCCACCGAGCGGTTCTCGAAGCCCCAGGAGCGGTTGATCGGCACGAAGATGTTCGGCTCGAAGCGGCGGTAGGAGTTCACGTTCGGCGCCAGGATCGCCATGGCGTCGGGCAGGGTCTTGAGGACGCCGCCGATGGCGTGGCGCAGGGTCGCGCTGGCCAGCGCGCCGCCGCCTTCCCGTGCGCCGTCGAAGACGTTGCGGCCGGCCTCGTCGAACAGGCTGACGTGCAGGTGCAGACCCGAGCCGGCGCGCTCTGGATAGGGCTTGGCCATGAAGGTCGCCTGCAGGTCGTGCTTGCGCGCGACGCCGCGCACCGCGCGCTTGAACAGGATGCAGTCGTCGGCCGCGCCGACGGGATCGTCGACGTGGCGCAGGTTGATCTCGAACTGGCCGGGGGCGTACTCGGCGGTGATCGCGCCGGTCGGCACGCCCTGGATCGCGCAGGCCTCGATGATCTCCTGCAGGATCGTGCCGTAGGCGTCGACCTGGTCCATGCCGTAGACCTGGGTCGCCGCCTCGCGCTGGCGGGTCAGCGGGTTGATCGGCGGCTGCGGGCCGCGCTCGAGGGTGCGCTCCTTGTCGACCAGGTAGAACTCCAGCTCGAAGGCCACGACCGGCTTCAGGCCGAGCTCGTGCAGCCGGTCGACGCAGCGCTTGAGGATGTAGCGGGGGTCGAGCTCAAGCGGCTGGCCGGGCCCGCGGTCGAACTCCAGCAGGCACTGGGCCAGCGGCATCGAGGACCAGGGCACGGGGTCCAGGGTCTCGGGGATCATCCGGGCGAAGACGTCGGGATCGCCGTCGGAGAAGCCCCGGCCGCCCGGATCGTGGCTCATCCCCTGGGTGTCGAGCAGGAACACCGAGGCCGGGAAGGTCAGCCCGCTCTGGGCCAGCTTCGGCAGGTCCTCGATCGGGTAGCGCTTGCCGCGCACGACGCCCGAGAGGTCGGCGAAGAGGGCCTCGAAAGCCCTGATCTCGGGATGCGCCGCGACGAAGGCTTCGGCTTCGCGCAGCAGGTCGGAGGAAGGCGCGGGGTCGCTGTCGGGCATGATGATCCAGTTGAACCGGGCGCCGGCGGCGGGTCAAGAGTGCAGTGGTGGAGGGGCTGATATCAGGTCGGGAATGTAACAATCTGGGCGGCTAGTGCGAGCGCTCTCGATGCACTCTTGGTGACTGCTGAATTCCGCGCCCAGATCTCCGCGTGGAAGGGATTCTCTGGGAGCGCGTGCTGCCCCACAAGAAGGTCTAGCCGTCTCGGTACTTCAGCTCGTATCTTCGCAAATCCATGGTTTTCAGGAACAAGCTCCTCAATCAAGCGGCCACCTGCGAACACCAGTCGCTCAACATTGACAGAAATGCCGCGATGTGGCGTGCTCGACGATTTAAAGCATCCGGAGCTTAGGCGTCGGCCTCCAGGCTTTTTGGGGTCGTCGACAACCATTGTTGGGTGGATATGGCGAACCAGCTCGTCTGCGTCAGCGACATCTGGGTCGTCATAGGGTAAAGCATAGCCGTTTTTGTCGAACTGTGGCGCGCCCATGCTAGGTGCCTTTTCACCTACAGGCGCTGCAACAGTTGCTCAACCCGGCGAAAATCATTTGTGCCCACAGCCTCTTCCGTTTGGCCGCTTCTCGCATCTTCAAAAAAATACTCAAAGCGGAACGGACGGCGTATCTCGATCTCGAGGTCTCCAGAAAGAGAGTGCCACTCGACCTGCACGCCACCGTGAGTTAGCGGTACGAACTGAGCCCGTGCACCGCTCGGCGCAGAATCGAGCTGGTTCAACATTTCCAAAGCAAATTGGAAGACATCGTATGATACGCGTCTGGCGTCAGTACCATCCCAGCCTTCAGGAAGCTGCAAGAGATCTGCGAGTGCAGCCGCCGCTAGTCTCGCTTCTTCTGACCCAGTGTCCGGGAACAGATCGGTTACCGTTTCAGATCTACTGTCCCTCAGCCTACTAGTGGGACGGCGCTGCGGGCGAATACTCTCGGGCCAAAATGTCTCGTGATCCCCGGACGCTAAGCTCATCGTTTTCTTCCCCAAGCAGTATGCATCTTTGCCGTGGTCAAGTTCGTAAAGTTCTGGACTATGTGTTCTCGTCCCTCTTTTAAAGTCTCAGCGGCGCTTTCCCACGTGGGCTCTTGAGGTGATCCACGATAAGTCAGAGAGAGTTGCCAAATTAGCGCATCATTCTCATCCATCAAAGGCTTTATGTCGACGCGAAGGCGCGCAGTTGGATTCTCACCCCGTCTTATTACACTCGTTATGTTCATGGAACCTCTTTCGAAGTCGCCGAGCACACAGTCAGTATTCCAGACAGAAAATATTTCTCCACATCTCATCCCGTTGGAGGGGATATGGTTCACGTAAACAACCTCGCACTGGTTTACTTCAAAATCGCTCCACCCTTCTTTAGTCTCTCTGAAGAACGATCGTACTGTTTCAACGTCTCTAAACAACTCTGCTAAAACAGACTCGAAGTGAGGATATGTCGTTCCGCCGCTTCTCTTCCTCCAGTTATGGATGAGGCGATCTCGTTGAATTTGTAGTAGGTCAGATTCATCCTCTGAAATAAACCACGCGCGCGGAAGCTCTAGCCTGTCCATTACTTGAATCTGCGGGCGCAGGCTCTTGCGCGACGCGCGCTGAACAAACGTCTCAAATACAGGATCCAGCGGCATCTGTGCAGATTGCGTCCGGTACCGCGGTAGGAAGCGCTCCCACAGCCTTCCAAAGTCGATCAACTCTAGGGGAAGGCTATCGAACTGCACTCCAGCAACCACCTCATGAACCGGTGGGTGAGAGTAGTCGGGTAGATGCTCGGGTCTTTCGGTCATAGACAGCAGGTCCGCCGACGGTTGCGGTATGCCTACGCACAGCTTGAGGGTAGAGCACGTTATCCGCGTCGGACAAGTGCGGGCGCGTTGAGAGCGAAGAAGCCTCGACTGTTTGCCTACCCCGCGAGCTACGCGCTGGCGTACCGTTTCGTTGATATGGGCAGTCCAGTCGACTAATTCGCGATCTCGGCGATGCAGTCGACCTCGACCGCGACGTTGCGCGGCAGTGCGCCGGCGGAGACGGCGGCGCGGCAGTGCTTGCCGGCCTCGCCGAAGACCTCGACCATCAGGTCGCTGGCCCCGTTCACCACCTCGGGCTGCTGGGTGTAGTCGGGCGTCGAGTTGACGAAGCCGCCCAGGCGGACGATGCGCTTGACCCGGTCGAGGTCGCCGCCACAGGCCGCCTTGAGCTGTGCCACGATGTTCACCGCGCAGAGGCGCGCCGCCTTCTGGGCGTCCTCCAGGGAGATGTCCGCGCCGACCTTGCCCTGGTACTTGAGCTGGCCGCCGTCGAGGGTGACCTGGCCGGAGACGAAGACCAGGTTGCCGGTGATCACGTAGCCGACGTAGTTGGCGACCGGCGCCGCCGGCTCCTGCAACTCGATGCCGAGCTCCTTCAGCTTCGCGTCGATCTTTCCGGCCATGGTACGGGTCTCCTTCCTGCGGGCTCGCGCTGTCGCGCCTCGTGAGGGGTGGCCGCTCCTGCCCCCGAGAGGGCGGGCGGCGGCGCGGACGATAGCGAAGGCGGGCGCGCTTAACCAGACCCGACGGCGTCCGACCCAAGGGCTGGCGGATCAGCCGAGGCGGCGGATCTGCTCCTGCAGGTTGTCGATGCGGGTCTGGTCGGCCGGGTGGGTCGACATGAACTCGGGCTGCTGGGAGCGGCCCTGCTCCTCGGTCATCCGGCGCCAGAAGGCGATGGCCTCGCGCGGATCGTAGCCGGCGCGCGCCATGTACTGCACGCCCAGGCTGTCGGCCTCCAGCTCGTGGCGGCGCGAGTATGGCAGGATCACCCCGAAGTTCAGGCCGGCGCCCAGCACCGCCGCGATCTCGTTGGCGGCCGGCGTGTTGCTCGCGGCCATGGCGGCCGAGGCGACGTTCATGCCGATCTGGCTGACCATCTGCTGGGAGTAGCGCTCGGCCGAGTGCTGGGCCGCCACGTGGGCGATCTCGTGGCCGATGATCGCCGCCAGCTGGTCGTCGTTCTGGACGAAGTCCATCATGCCGCCGTTGACGCCGATCTTGTTGCCGGGCAGCGCGAAGGCGTTCAGCGAGTCGTCCTGGATGACCGCGAACTCCCAGCTCTCGTCGCCGCGCCCGGCGGCGGTCACGATGCGCCCGGCGACCCGCGTCAGGCGCTCGTCGTAGGCGCGGTTGTTGACCACGCCCTCCTGGTCGAGGGTGCGCTTCCAGGTGCCGGCGGCGAGCTGTGCCAGCTGGTCGTTCGAAACCAGCAGCAGCTGGTCGCGGCCGAGCATCTCGCTCTGGGTGCAGCCGGAGGTCGCGCCGGCGAAGGCGATGACGCTGCCCGCGGCCAGGCCCCGGATCAGCTTGCGGCGGTCCATAAGGCGGTTGCACATGCTCCGGCGGCTCCTCTGGCTGGGCTTCGCCCTCTCAACGCGCAGCAGGCACGGAAGGTTCGAAAGCTGCTGGGGCTGCCGCCGGTCGCCGCTCTCAGCTGCAGCCGCTGGTGCCGCCGCAGGTGTCGCACTTCAGGCAGGTGCCGTTGCGCACCAGGGTGAAGTTGCCGCACTCGCCGCAGTTGTCGCCCTCGTAGCCCTTCAGGCGCGCCTCGCGCAGCCGCCGCAGGTAGAGCTCGTCGGCCATCTCCTCCTCGATCAGGGTCTCCTGCCCGAAGGCGACCTCGGAGACCGCGTAGCTCCGGGGCTCCATCGCCAGGGCCGTCGCGCCCTGGACGCCGCCCTGCTGGCTGCCGCCGCCGCCCATCCCGCCGGGGAAGACCGTCAGGCTGCGCACGTAGCCCTTGGAGGCGACGCGGCGCACTGTCTCCTGCATGACCCGGGCGCTCGAGGCGTCGGGTACGTCGGACTGGGTCTCGCCCTTGCCGGTCGTGTCCGGCGCCAGGTCCTCGGGGGCGACGTGCGCCAGGTCGTGGCGCCCGAGGTAGGAGATCGCCAGCTCGCGGAAGATGTAGTCGAGCACCGAGGTCGACATCTTGATGGCGTCGTTGCCCTCGACCATGCCCGAGGGCTCGAAGCGGGTGAAGGTGTAGGCCTCGACGAACTCCTCGAGCGGCACGCCGTACTGCAGGCCGATCGAGATCGCGATGGCGAAGTTGTTCATCAGGCTGCGGAAGGCGGCGCCCTCCTTGTGCATGTCGACGAAGATCTCGCCGAGCAGGCCGTCCTCGTACTCGCCGGTGCGCAGGTAGACCTTGTGGCCGCCGACCACGGCCTTCTGGGTGTAGCCCTTGCGCCGCTGCGGCAGGCGCCGGCGGTCCGAGACGGTCTTCTCGACGATCCGCTCGACGAACTTCTCGACGACGCGCTCGGCGACGTTGGCGGCCTTGGCGGCGGCCGGCGCCGCGGCAATGGCCTCCGCGACCTCGTCCTGGTCCTCGCTCTCGTCGATCAGGGAGGCGGCCAGCGGCTGCGACAGCTTGGAGCCGTCGCGGTAGAGGGCGTTGGCCTTGATGCCGAGCTTCCAGGACAGCAGGTAGGCCTGCTTGCAGTCCTCGACGCTCGCCGAGTTCGGCATGTTGATGGTCTTGGAGATCGCGCCCGAGATGAAGGGCTGGGCGGCCGCCATCATGCGGATGTGGCTGTCGACCGAGAGGTAGCGCTTGCCGATCCGGCCGCAGGCGTTGGCGCAGTCGAAGACCGGCAGGTGCGCGTCCTTCAGGTAGGGCGCGCCCTCCAGGGTCATGGCGCCGCAGACGTAGGTGTTGGCGGCCTCGACCTCGGCCTTGGTGAAGCCGAGCGCGGCGAGCATGTCGAAGCCGAGGTCGTCGAGCTGCGCGTCCGCGAGGTCGAGCACCTTGCGGCAGAACTCCTCGCCGAGAGTCCACTTGTTGAAGGCGAACTTGATGTCGAAGGCGCTCGCCAGGGCGTTCTCCAGGGCATCCAGCGCCGCCGCCGTGAAGCCCTTGGCCTTCAGGCTCTCGTGGTTGACGCCGGGGGCGCCGCGCAGGGTGCCGCGGCCGACCGCGTAGCGCACCATCTCCTCGGCCTGGGCCTCGTCGTAGCCGAGGGTCGCCAGGGCGCGCGGCACCGTGCGGTTGATGATCTTGAAGTAGCCGCCGCCGGCCAGCTTCTTGAACTTGACCAGGGCGAAGTCCGGCTCGATGCCGGTGGTGTCGCAATCCATGACCAGGCCGATCGTGCCGGTCGGCGCGATCACCGAGGTCTGGGCGTTGCGGAAGCCGTGCGCCTCGCCGAGCTTCAGCGCCTCGTCCCAGGCCCGGGCCGCGGCCTCGGCCAGGCGCGGGTCCTGGCAGTTGGCGATGTCGAGCGGCACCGGCTTGACCGACAGCGCCTCGTAGCCGCCGCGCGTGCCGTGGGCGGCGCGGCTGTGGTTGCGGACGACCCGCAGCATGGCCTCCCGATTCTCCTCGAACCGCGGGAAGGCGCCGAGCTCGCGCGCCATCTCGGCCGAGGTGCGGTAGGCGACGCCGGTCAGGATCGCGGTCAGCGCGCCGCAGAGGGCGCGGCCCTCGTCGCTGTCGTAGGCCAGGCCCATGGACATCAGCAGGCCGCCGATGTTGGCGTAGCCGAGGCCCAGCGTGCGGTACTCGTAGCTGAGCTGGGCGATCTGCTGGCTCGGGAACTGCGCCATCAGCACGGCGATCTCGAGGGTCACGGTCCACAGCGCGGTGGCGTGCTCGTAGGCCTCGAGCTCGAAGCGGCCGTCGTCGTCCAGGAAGGCGAGCAGGTTCAGCGACGCCAGGTTGCAGGCCGTGTCGTCGAGGAACATGTACTCCGAGCAGGGGTTGGAGGCGTTGATCCGCCCGCCGGCCGGGCAGGTGTGCCACTCGTTGATGGTGGTGTCGTACTGCACCCCGGGATCGGCCGAGGCCCAGGCGGCGTGGGCGATCGTGTCCCACAGCTCGCGCGCCTGCAGGGTCTCGGCGACCTTGCCGTCGGTGCGCCGGATCAGCTGCCACTCGGCGTCCTCGAGCACCGCCTCGAGGAAGGAATTGGGCACGCGCACGGAGTTGTTCGAGTTCTGGCCCGACACCGTCCGGTAGGCCTCGGAGTCCCAGTCGGTGTCGTAGGTCGGGAAGTCGACGCGGGCGTAGCCCTGGGCGGCGAACTGCATGACCCGCTTGATGTAGCTCTCGGGGATCGCCACGGCGCGCGCCGCCTTGATCGCGGCCTTGAGCGGCGCGTTGCGCTTCGGATCGAGTGCGGCTTCGGCGTCGCCCTCGACCACGCCCTCTGCCAGCGCGGCGTTGCAGGCCGCCATGACCGCGTTGAGGTGGCGCGCGCAGAGCTTCGAGCCGGAGACCAGGGCGGCGACCTTCTGCTCCTCGACGACCTTCCAGTTGACGTAGTCGACGATGTCCGGGTGATCGAGGTCGACGGTCACCATCTTGGCGGCGCGCCGGGTCGTGCCGCCCGACTTGATGGCGCCGGCGGCGCGGTCGCCGATCTTCAGGAAGCTCATCAGCCCCGAGGACTTGCCGCCGCCGGCCAGCGGCTCGTTCTCGCCGCGCAGCTTGGAGAAGTTGGAGCCGGTGCCGGAGCCGTACTTGAAGAGCCGCGCCTCGCGGACCCAGAGGTCCATGATGCCGTTGTCGTTGACCAGGTCGTCGTTGACCGACTGGATGAAGCAGGCGTGCGGCTGCGGATGCTCGTAGGCGCCGGTCGCGCGGGTCAGCTCGCCGGAGCGGTAGTCGACGTAGTAGTGGCCCTGGCTCGGGCCGTCGATGCCGTAGGCCCAGTGCAGGCCGGTGTTGAACCACTGCGGCGAGTTCGGTGCCGCCATCTGGCACGCCAGCATGTAGCGCATCTCGTCGAAGTAGGCGCGGGCGTCCTCCTCGGTGTCGAAGTAGCCGCCCTTCCAGCCCCAGTAGGCCCAGGTGCCGGCGAGCCGGTCGAAGACCTGCTTGGCCGAGGTCTCGCCGCCGGAGCGCTCGGTCTCGGGCAGGCCGCCCAGGACGCTCTCGTCGGGCGCGCCCCGCCACAGGAACTCGGGGACGTCGGCCTCCTCGACGCGGCGCAGGACGTTGGGCACGCCGCGCTTGCGGAAGTACTTCTGCGCCAGGATGTCGGAAGCGACCTGGCTCCAGTCGGCCGGGACCTCGATCTGGTCCGCCTTGAAGACGACCGAGCCGTCGGGATTGCGGATCTCGCTCTGGGTCAGGCGGAAGGGGATCGCCTCGTAGACGTCCCGGTCCTCGGTCGTGAATCGGCGGACGATACGCATGGCCTGACTGCTCCCCCTCGAGCGCGCTTGGACTTTGAACTGCCGCCGCGCGGGTGGGGTGGGAGGGATCGGCGTCGTCCCTTGCCGAGCAAGGCGCCATCGCACCCGACCCGCCCCGTCGCTCTTGGCGGACAGGGATGAAACCACAGGTACCCAACCAGATCTAGAAGGTTATTCGGCCGGCACGCGACATATAGGGGTTGACGCTAGGCTACCTGCGGCGTCGCCCCGCGAGGATCAGGGCCGCCAGAACGAGCAGGGCGCCGGCGCCCTGCTGCAGGCTCAGGCGCTCGCCGAGCAGCAGCGCCGCGGCGAGGATCGAAACCACCGGCTCGAGGTTGAAGAACAGCGCGGCGCGGCTCGCCCCGGCGTGGCGCACCGAGCCGGACTGCAGGAAGATCGCGACGAAGTAGGCGAGGACGCCGAGGCTGAGGGCGGTCCAGCCGATCCAGGCGCCGGCGTCGGCCGGCGCCGCGGCCGCCGTCGGCAGGCTCCAGCCGCCGAGCAGCAGCAGCGTCAGCAGGCTGAGCAGGCTCGCCGAGAGGTTCAGGGTGACCAGCACGGTGACCGGCTCGTGGCGCACGACGATGCCGCGCATCGAGAGGAACAGGCCGGCCGCCCCGGTGGCGCCGAGCGCGATCAGGGCGAGGCCGATCGGCGAGAGCGACCGGAAGCTCGGGCCGATCGCCAGGGCCAGGCCGGCGAAGGCGAGCAGCAGCAGGGCGAGCTCTCCGGCCCGCGGCCGGCGCCGCTCCAGGGCGGCCTCGCCGAGCGCGGTCAGGATCGGGAAGGTGAAGAAGATCAGCGCCGCCAGGCTGACCGGGATGAAGTTGACCGAGCCCAGGTAGCCGACCGAGGCCAGGAACCAGAACAGGCCGGTCAGGAAGCCGGTGGCGCGGGCCTCGCGCGGCAGCAGCAGCGGTGCGCGGCGCAGCAGGCAGACCAGGACGAAGACCGCCGTGCCGAGGCCGAAGCGCAGCACGATCAGGGTGATCGGCGTGGCGCCGTAGGCATAGGAGAGCGCGGCCAGGGTGGTGATCGCGCCGAAAGCCGTCGCCGAGGCCAGCGCCAGGAGCTGGCCGAGCGCCGGGTTCGGGGCCGAGCTTTGGGTCGGGCTCGGGGCCGCCGGCACGGCGGCCGGCGGGCTCATGCGCGCTCGGCCAGCGGCAGGTTGACCAGCAGGTTCTGCGGCTTCAGGCGCAGGTCGCCCGCCTCGTCCATGGCCAGGGCCAGGTAGACCGGCCGTCCGGCGATGTCGGCACGCATCTCGGTCGGGTTGCGGAACTCCAGCCGGAACAGCGAGAGCAGGCGGGCGAGGCGCGCCTCGCCGACCTCGCGGCCCTGGTAGAGGTCGTTGAGCAGCCGCGTGCCCTCGGCGTCGAGGCCGACGTGCCAGACCCAGCGCTCGTCGCGGATCTCCTGGACCGGGTGGATCGCGACCTCGACCGACAGGAAGCGCCGCACCCAGGCCTCCAGGATCCGGCAGAGGGCGTCCAGCCCGTCGCCGGCGAAGTTCAGGTTGATCACCGTGTCGTGGCGCGCGTCGCGGCTCCAGTAGAGCTGCGCGTTCTCGGAGGTCAGCACGTCGAGCTCGATGGTCCGAAGCGGCGTCTGGGCTTCGACCAGCAGCTCGCCCAGGGAGCCGAAGCCGCCGCTGGTCGCGTACATCTCGACGGTCTCCAGGTCGGCCGACATGACGTGGCCGTCGCTGATCGTCACCTTCTGGGCGCGGAACAGGAGCTCCGCGGCACGGGCGCGCAGCGGCTGGTCGCTGCCCTCGAGGATCGCGCGCAGCACGACATGGGCCATCTGGTCGAAGAACAGCGGCGGCACCGGCGGCTCGCCGGCGGCAAGGTCCGGCGGGTTCAGCACCAGGTCGAGGTAGGCCGATTCCACGCTGCCGGCGCTGGCCAGGCGCTCGCGGAACGCCAGCACGATGCGGTAGGCCTGGATCGCGTCGGGATCCTCGAGCGCCTGCAGCTCGGCCTCGGGGACGGCGCGGCGGGGCGAATCCAGCAGGGCCTGGTGAAGCGCGAGCTCGGCCTCGTTGGACTCGGCGACCGGCCTGACCTCCGGGCGGTTCCAGTAGGCGCGCAGGTAGGGGTCGGTGATGCCGAGCCGGCCGTCGGGGCGGGGTTCGAGCAGATGGTAGCCGGAATCGCGCCAGAAATCGGGCATTGGCCTCGTCCTCCCCCTGCCGCCTCTAGCGTGGCGGCACCCGCTTGTCCAGCGGGCTGCCGCCGGCGGCGCCAGGCCCGGGCGGGGCGGGCGGCAGCCCACTGGACGCCCTGGGTCGCCGATGCGATAGTCCCGCGCGCCTTTTCAGGCCCTCGGGCCGGCCACGGAATTCGGAGCAGAGATGGCGACGCTGGGCACGCGTCTTTTCACCTGGCTGAACGGCGAGCTCGTCGGCCGGGACGAGGAGGGGAACAGCTATTTCCGCCAGAAAGGTGGCGGGACGGTGCACCGCGACTCGCTGCGACGCGAGCGGCGCTGGGTGATCTATGCCGACGGCCCCGACGAGGCGAGCCGGGTGCCCCCCGAGTGGCACGCCTGGCTGCACCACTGGAGCAACGAGACGCCTCCGGCCGAGGGCATCGCCCGGCGGACCTGGATGAAGGACCATCAGCACAACTTGTCGGGCACGGGGCAGGCCTACAGGCCGCCGGGCCATACGCTGCTCGGCGGCAAGCGCGACCGCGCGACCGGGGACTACGAGGCCTGGTCGCCCGAGTGACGCCTTCCGGTGGAGGCGGCGCTCCCAGGGAAGGCTCCCGGCGCTCCGCTGGGGCACCGCCCTGGACACCGGAGAGCTGAGGACGAAGAACGATGCATCGCAACATCATCGAGACGATCCTGGGCGGAGTCGTGCTGCTGGTCGCAGCCGGCTTCGTGGTCTTCGCCTTCTCGGTCGGCGGACTGAGCGGCATCGGCTCGGGCTACGGCGTCACCGCCCGCTTCGACGACGCGACCGGCATCGCGACCGGCTCGGAGGTCCGCATGAGCGGCATCAAGATCGGCACGGTGTCCGGCCAGTCGCTCGACTCCCAGACCTTCGACGCGATCATCCGCATGAACATCGACCAGAACGTGGAGCTGCCTTCCGACACCTCGGCGCGGATCGTCCCCGACGGCCTGCTCGGCAGCAACTACGTCGAGCTGCAGCCCGGCGGCTCGCTGGAGAACATCGCCGACGGCGGCTCGATCGCGCGCACCCAGGGCGCGATCAACGTCATCGACCTCGTCGGACGCTTCATCTTCGGCGGCGGCGACGTCGCACCCGCGGAGGGCGCGCCCTCGGACGACAGCGTGACGGTGCAGTGAGGCGGCGGCGCTGCGGAACGGGGCTCCGGTGACCGCCCAGTCCTGGGATCCGGTCCGCTACCAGCGCAACGCCGGCTTCGTCGCCGAGTTGGGCCTGCCGGTGCTCGAGTGGCTGGCGCCCGAGCCGGGCGAGACGATCCTGGACCTGGGCTGCGGCGACGGGGCGCTGACCGAGGAGTTGTCGGTCTTGGGCTGCCAAGTCGTCGGCGTCGACTCCAGCCCCGAGCAGATCGAGGCGGCGCGGGCGCGCGGCCTCGACGCCCAGGTGATGGACGCCCAGGTGATGCACGGCCGGACCCTGGACTTCGAGGGCCGCTTCGATGCGGTCTTCAGCAACGCCGCGCTGCACTGGATGCGCGATCCCGCCGCGGTGATCGCCGGCGTGCGCGGGGCGCTCAAGCCCGGCGGCCGCTTCGTCGGCGAGTTCGGCGGTGGCGCCAACGTCCGGCGCATCCACGAGGCGCTGATCGCGGCCCTGGACCGCCGCGGGCTCGACGGTCGCGCTGCCTCGCCCTGGTTCTTCCCGGCGGCCGCGGAGTACCGCGCGCTGCTCGAGCAGGGCGGCTTCGCCGTCGAGCGCCTCGAGCTCTTCGAGCGGCCGACGCCGCTGCCGGGGCACCTGGTCGACTGGCTCGACACCTTCGGCGAGTCCTTCCTGTCGAAGCTGCCCGAAGCCGAGCGGCCGGCAGCCAAACGGGAGGTCGCCGAGGCGCTCGCCGTCGAGCTGCGCAACCCCGACGGCTCCTGGTGGGCCGACTACGTGCGCCTGCGCTTCGCGGCACGCCTTCCGGCGTGAACCGGCCGTCCCGGCACGGCCGCGCTCAGGCCCGCTGCTTCAGCAGGTCGCGGATCTCGGCGAGCAGCTGCTCGTCGCGCGGCGGCTCGACCGGCGAGGCCGGGTCGTCCTTCTTGCGCTCCAGCCTGTTGAGCTGGCGCACGACGAGGAAGATGGCCCAGGCGACGATCAGGAACTGCACCACGGCGTTGACGAAGAGGCCGTAGTTGAGGGTAGCGGCGCCGGCCTCCTGTGCCGCCTGCAGCGTCGGGTAGCTGCCGCCGCTGAGCGTCACGAAGAAGTCGGAGAAATCGATGCCGCCGAGCAGCAGGCCGAGCGGCGGCATGATGATGTCGCTGACCAGGGAGGCCACGATCCTGCCGAAGGCGGCACCGATAACGACGCCGACGGCCAGGTCGATGGCGTTGCCCTTGACCGCGAACGTCTGGAACTCCTGGAGGATCTTCATGGCTCTTTCCTTTCCTGGGGCGCGGGTCGGCCTTGCGGGTGGCGGGGCGGCGCACTACACCCTTGAAGCATGACCGATCCGACGGCAGACGGCGACTTCCCGGTGTGGCGCGCGCCCGACGGCACGCCGCTTTCCTGCCGCGAGAAGATCAAGGTCATGAACGAGAACCTGACCGAGATTCGCGAGCTCGCGCAGGACGCCCTCGAGGACGGCTTGCTGATGGGCGCCGACGAGGAGCAGATCCGCGCCTTCCTGCACGGCCTAGTCGACGGCCTCGCCAATCCCTACCGGAAGACCCCGCGATGAGAGGCCGCCTCCACACCCTGGCCGCCCGCTTGGCAGCGGCTTTGCCCGTGGCGCTCCTGGCCGCGGTGCTTCTGCTCGCGGGACCCCTCGCCGTGGGGCCGGCAGCGGCGCAGGGCGACGCCGAGCGCATGACCCGCGCGACCTCCCTGCCGTTCGCCGAGCTGCAGGGGCTCGACAAGGTCACGGCCCGGATCTCGCGTGTGACGGTGCCGGTCGGCGAGCCGGTCGAGTTCGGCGGCCTGACCCTGCGCGTCCTCGCCTGCTGGAAAAATCCGCCGGAGGAGACCCCGGAATCCGCGGCCTATCTGGAGATCACCGATCGCGCCGGGGCGAGCGAGGTGACGGCCTTCGCCGGCTGGATGTATGCCTCCTCGCCGGCCGTCAACGGGCTCGAGCATCCGGTCTACGACGTCTGGGTCCTCGACTGCCTCTCCGAGGCGCCCCCTCCCGAGGAGACACCGCCCGAGGAGACACCGCCCGAGGACGCGGCGGACGGCGAGGCGGCGCCGAAGGGGTGACCCTTTCTGCAATCTTTAGTAAAAGGCTAACCATTCGGCCCTAGCCTCGGGCCCGGATTGCGGGAGCCTGGTGCATGGACGATCTCGATGAGCTGAAGGGGCGGGTGGAGCGCGCGACGCGCGCCCTGACCGAGCGCGAGGCCGAGGAGCAGAGCCGGCATTCGCAGCTGGTGTCCCTGATGGCGGCGCTCGAGACCAAGAGCCTGGAGGCCCGCGAGGCCAAGGAGCGCGCCGAAGCCGAGAACGCCGAGCTTCGCGGCCTGCTCGCCGGCCTGCTCGAGGCGGTCGAGACCGGCAGCCGCAGCCGCTTCGCCGACGCCATCTACGCCCTGGAGGCGCGGGTCTCCGGACTGGCGCCTTCGGCCGAGCACCCCGAGCCGACAGAGCCCGATCTGGCCGAGCCCGAGCCGACCGAGCCCGAGCCGACCGGACCCGAGCTGGTCGAGCCTGAGACCCCTGAGGCCGAGCCCACCGAGCCTGAGCCCACCGAGCAGCCGCAGCCTGCGCCGCTCGCCGCCGAGGACGAGGGTTCGGCGCTGGCCGACGGCGAGGGGTCGGAAGAACCCGACGACTTCACCGCGCGCCTCGCCGCTGCTTGCGTCGTCGAACAGGAGCTGGAGCAGGAGGCCGAGGCCCTGCGCGCCGCCGCTGCCGAGGACGCCCGCAGCCTGCTCGAGCGGATCCGCAGCCAGGTCGACGACGCCGAGACGCCGACCACCGAAGAGCCCGTCGCCGAGGCCGCTCCGCCGACCGGCGACGAGCCGGCTGTGCCCATGGTGGCGGAGACCGCGCAAGCGGCCGGCGACCAGCCGGGTGCCTCAGGCGGCCCGGATGCCGCCTCGGATGCCGGTTCCGGCCAGGAGCCGGGCGAGGGGGACGGCGAGTCGGCCGAGGAGGCCGGGTGGCCGGACAGGCGCAAGGCCGCCTTGTGAGTCCAAGTGCGGGCGGGCGCGCTGGCGCGCCTCGCCACGCGGGAGGCGTTCAGTCATCGGCGCCCGGCAGGCTGTCGAGGGCGGCCGTCAGCTCCGCGTCGCTCAGCTCCTCCGGCAGGGTCGCACTGGCCATGAGGGCGCGCGACAGCAGCGCCTTGTAGTGGTCGCGCGGCACGTCGAGGGCGCCAAACTGGCGCAGGTGCGGCGTGGTGAACTGCGTGTCGAGCAGCTGGAATCCCCCCTTGCGCAGCAGGAACACCAGATGGGCCAGCGCGATCTTGCTGGCATCGGTGACGCGCGTGAACATCGATTCGCCGAAGAAGGCGCTGCCCAGCGCGACGCCGTAGAGGCCGCCGACCAGGCGCGGCGTGCCGTCCGGGTCGCTGGTCCAAGTCTCGACCGAGTGCGCGAAGCCCATGGCGTGAAGCTCGCCGTAGAGCTGCTCGATGGTCTCGTTGATCCAGGTCTCCGGGCGCTCCTCCTTGCGCTCGGCGCAGCCGCGGACGACGCCCAGGAAGTCCCGGTTGCAGGTCACGGTGAAGGCGCCGCGGCGGATCAGCCGCTTCAGCTTGCGCGGCAGGTGGAACTGCTCGAGCGGCAGGATGCCGCGCAGCTCCGGATCGATCCAGTGTACCTCCGGATCCTCGCGGCTCTCGGCCATCGGGAAGATGCCGAGGGCATAGGCGCGAAGCAGCAGTTCGGGAGTCAGGCGCATCGCCCGTCAGGATAGCCGAGTTGCCGCAGGCAGGTAAGCCGGCAGCGCGCCCGTAGAGCACTCCGGCGGCATTTGACAAGGCGAGTGTAGGTTGATATCAACCTAGAACGGCGCGCGCGTCTTGGACGGTCGCGGCCAGACCAACAGCGAAGCAAGGAGCGCGCATGTTTGAGCAGCAGGGAGTGGTTCCGCATCTGGTCGTGGCCGACGCCTCGGCGGCATTGGCCTTCTACGGCAAGGCCCTCGGGGCCACCGAGACGCTGCGCGTGCCGGCCGAGGACGGTCGCCGGCTGATGCATGCGGAACTGGAGATCAACGGCGCGCGGGTCTTCCTGCGCGACCATTTTCCCGAGTTCGGGCTCGGCGGCGAGGGCTGCAGTCGCCAGGGGCCGCCGAGCGAGCTCGGCGGGACGCCGGTGACGCTGCATCTGGAAGTCGAGAACTGCGACGCGGCGATGGCGCGCGCCGTCGCGGCCGGGGCGACCGTCACGATGCCGGCGGAAGACGCCTTCTGGGGGGCCCGCTACGGCCAGGTCCTCGATCCCTTCGGTCACGCCTGGAGCTTCGCGCATCCACTGCCGGGCGCGCAGCAGGGCTGAGCCGGGATGGCCCACTGGCGATCCGCCTCACGACAGGGCGACAAGGTCGGCGCGCAGACGGTCGGCGTCGCCGCCGGCGACCTGCCGCTCGATCTCGGCATGGGTCCGGCGCCAGACCGGCACGGCGCGGGCGAGCAGGTCGCGCCCGGCCGGGGTCAGGCTGGGGCGCCGGCTGCGCCGGTCCTGGGGGTCGACCTCGACCGAGACAAGCCCGCGCCTCTCGAGCGGCTTCAGGGCGGCGGTCAGGGTCGTGCGGTCCATGGCCAGGACCTCGGAGACCTGGCGCATGCTCGGCGGCGCCGGCCGGTTCAGCGACATCATCAGGGAGTACTGGCCGCTGGTCAGCCCGAGCGGGCGCAGGGCTTCGTCGAAGCGCCGTGCGAGGGCACGGGCGGCGCGCTGGACGTGCAGGCAGAGGCAGGCGTCGCGCACTTCAAGGGTCGTCTCATAGGGCAGCGGGTTCTGCTCGGTCATGACCATATTATGTTGATGTCAACGAAATTGTCAAGTTATGGAACATCCGAGCAGCCGAGGGAGGCCGGGAATGCCTGAGAAAGTGTTGTTGCTGATCGGCACAAAGAAGGGGGCCTTCATCGCGCAGAGCGACGGAGAGCGGCGCGACTGGGCGTTGCGCGGCCCCTTCTGCGAGACCTGGCCGATCAACCATCTCGTCGGCGACCCGACGAGCGGGGCGATCTACGGCACCGGCGGCAACGAGTGGTTCGGCCCGGCGGTCTGGAAGTCCGAGGACTTGGGCGAGAGCTGGAGCCATTCCAGCGAGGGCCTCGCCTATCCGGAGGGCGAGGAGCCGATCAAGTCCGGCTGGAGCCTCGCCGCGGCCGGCGAGACGCTCTATGCCGGCGTCGAGCCGGCGGGGCTGTTCCGCAGCGACGATGCCGGCCGGACCTGGCGCGAGGTCGAGGCCCTGCGCCGGCACCCCTCGCGGCCGCAGTGGCAGCCTGGCGGCGGCGGCCTGATCCTGCACCACATTGTCCGCCACCCGCAGGACCCGGCGCAGCTCTGGATCGCGATCTCGGCGGCGGGGGTCTTCCACACCGCCGACGGCGGGGAGAGCTGGCAGCCGCGCAACCGGGGGACCCGGCAGGACTACGCGCCCGAGGACCAGCGCTATGCCGAGGTCGGCCAGTGCGTCCACAGCCTGGTCATGGCGGCCGGGCGGCCCGACCGCCTCTACCAGCAGAACCATTGCGGCATGTACCGCAGCGACGACGCCGGGCAGAACTGGACTTCGATCGAGGCCGGCCTGCCCTCGACCTTCGGCTTTCCGGCGGCGGCCCATCCGCGCGACGCGGAGACGCTCTACCTGCTGCCGCTCAACGGCGACGTCGCCGGCCGCTACGTGCCCGACGCCAAGGCCGCGGTCTGGCGCAGCCGCGACGGCGGCGCGACCTGGCAGGACCTGCGCGCCGGGCTGCCGCAGCAGGACGCCTATTTCGGAGTGCTGCGCCAGGCCATGACGACCGATCCGCTGAGCCCGGCCGGGGTCTACTTCGGGACCAGCGGCGGCGCCCTCTACGCCAGCGCCGACGAGGGCGAGGACTGGCGCTGCATCGCCCAGCACCTGCCGGCGATCCTGTCGGTCGAGACGCTGGTCGTCGAGGCGTGAGGCCGGTCGTGAGGAGGGCCCGGCGATGAGCGCCCACGCACCCCAGGCGTCCCCGGCGCCGGTCCTCGTCCGGCTGCCCGCGGCCCTGCGCGCGCTCTTTCCCGGGGCGCCACGGCAGCTCGAGCTCGAGGCGGCGACGGTCGGCGAGCTGTTCGACGGGCTGGAGGCGCGCTGGCCGGGCATGCGCGACCGGCTGTGCGACTCGCGGCCGGCGGTGCGCCGCAACATCAATGTCTTCGTCGAGGGACGGCGCGCGCAGCTGACGACACCGCTGGCCCCCGGCGGCGAGGTCGACATCATCACCGCGATCAGCGGCGGCTGAGCCGCCCGGTTGCGCAAATGCTGGAGGAAAGAGACATGGACAAGCGGACGGCAAGCAGCCTCGAAGCGGAAATCCGTGCGCACTTCGCCAACTGGACGAAGGCCGTGCAGGCGCAGGACCTGGAGGCCATCATGGCGCCCTACGCAGAGGAGGTCGTGGCCTTCGACGCCATCGTCGCGCTGCGCTTCGAGGGCCGCGAGGCCTATCGCAGGCACTGGGAGGCCTGCATGGCCTACTGCACCGGCCCGATGGTCTTCGAGCTCCACGACCTGAAGATCCTGGGGGAGGGCGGGCTCGCCTTCTGCCATGCCCTGGTGCGCTGCGGCGGCGCCGGCCCGGACGGCGAGGTCAAGACCGGCTGGATGCGCATGACCGCCGGCCTGCGCCGCCACGGCGACGGCTGGCAGGTCGTCCACGAGCACTACTCCGCGCCCTTCGACGTCGAGACGGGCAAGGCGCTGTTCGACCTCGAGCCGGAGCGCGAGCCCCAGCCCGCCGTGGCCTGACCGCCGGCCCCGGCGCCGGGGAGCGCTCAGCCCTCGGCCTTCTGCTTCATCCAGCGCTCGAGCCAGTGGATGTCGTAGTTGCCGTCGATGAAGTCGGGCTGGGCGATCAGCTCCTGGTGCAGCGGCGTCGTCGTGGCGATGCCGTCGATGACCATCTCCTCGAGGGCGCGGCGCAGGCGCATCAGGCACTCGTTGCGGCTGTTGCCGTGGACGATCAGCTTGGCGACCAGGCTGTCGTAGTGCGGCGGCACGCGGTAGCCGGCGTAGAGGTGGCTGTCGACGCGCACGCCGAGGCCGCCGGCCTGATGGTAGTCGGTGACCAGGCCGGGCGAGGGCGCGAAGGTCTTCGGATCCTCGGCGTTGATCCGGCACTCGATGGCGTGGCCGTTGATCTTGATGTCGTCCTGGGTGAAGCCGAGCGGCGCGCCAGCGGCGATGCGGATCTGCTCGCGCACCAGGTCGATGCCGGTGATCGCCTCGCTGATCGGGTGCTCGACCTGCAGGCGGGTGTTCATCTCGATGAAGAAGAATTCGCCGTTCTCGTAGAGGAACTCGAGCGTCCCGGCCGAGCGGTAGCCGAGCTTGAGCATGGCCTTGACGGCGATGTCGCCGATGCGCTGGCGCTCGGCGGCGTTGAGGGCGGGCGAGGGCGCCTCCTCGAGCAGCTTCTGGTGGCGGCGCTGCATCGAGCAGTCGCGCTCGCCCAGGTGGACGACGCCGCCCTGGCCGTCGGCCAGCATCTGCATCTCGATGTGGCGCGGCCGGGCCAGGTAGCGCTCCAGGTAGACCTGGTCGTTGCCGAAGGCGGACTTGGCTTCGGCGCGCGCCATCGAGTAGGCGGGCATCAGCTCGCCCTCGTCGAGCGCGACCTTCATGCCGCGGCCGCCGCCGCCGGCGGAGGCCTTGATCAGCAGCGGAAAGCCGACCTCCTCGGCGACCCGGCGCGCCTGGGCCTCGCCCTCGACGGCGCCGGCGGAGCCCGGCACCACGGGAATTCCGAGCTCGCGCGCCGCGTCCTTGGCGCGCACCTTGTCGCCCATCAGCGCGATGTGCTCGGGGCTCGGGCCAATGAATACGTAGCCGTGCTCCTCGACCATGGCGGCGAAGTCGGCGTTCTCGGACAGGAAGCCGACGCCGGGATGGATCGCGTCGGCGCCGGTGATCGTCGCGGCCGAGAGGATCGCCGCCATGTTGAGATAGCTCTTGGCCGGCTGCGGCGGCCCGATGCAAACCGACTCGTCGGCCAGGCGAACGTGCATGGCGTCGGCGTCGGCGGTCGAATGGACGGCGACGGTCGCGATGCCCATCTCGCGGCAGGCGCGATGGATGCGCAGGGCGATCTCCCCGCGGTTCGCGATCAGGACCTTCTCGAACATCGGCCGCTTCCCGCCCTCAGCCGATGACCATCAGGGGCTCGCCGAACTCGACCGGCTGGCCGTCCTCGACGATGATCTCCTTGACCGTCCCGGCGTGGGGCGCGGGCAGCGCGTTCATCACCTTCATGGCCTCGATGATCAGCAGGGTCTGGCCCTTCTCGACGCGGTCGCCGACCGCGACGAAGTCCGCAGCACCCGGCTCCGGCGCCATGTAGGCGGTGCCGACCATGGGCGAGGCGACGGTGCCCTCGGCCGGGCCCTGGGCCGTGCCGACGGGCAGCGCGGAAGACACCGGGGCGGCCGGCCCCTGCGCCGCCGTGTGGGCCTGCAGCACCGGCGCCACCTGGCGGGCGACGCGCAGCCGCCGCTCGCCCTCGGCGACCTCGATCTCGCTGAGGCCGGTTTCGTCGAGCAGCGCCGCCAGCGTCCTGACGGCGGCCTCGTCGATGGGGAACTTGCTCATGCCTTGGACCCTATTGCTTCTTTGTCTTTCGAGACGGCGCCGAGGCGCGCCGCCAGGGCGCGCAGCGCCAGCTCGTAGCCCAGCGGGCCGAGCCCGCAGATCATGCCGACCGCCGCCAGGGCGACGTAGGAATGGCGGCGAAAGTCCTCGCGCTGGTGGATGTTCGACAGGTGCACCTCGATGGCCGGCAGGGCGCAGGCGCGCAGCGCATCGTGCAGCGCCAGCGAGGTGTGGGTGTAGGCGCCGGCGTTGACCACCAGGGCCTGCTGCGCGCCGCGCGCCTCCTGCACCCAGGTCACCAGCTCGCCCTCGTGGTTCGACTGGCGGCAGGTCACCTCCAGCCCGAGCCGGTCGCCGACCGCGATGCAGTCGGCCTCGACGTCGGCCAGGGTCGCGCTGCCGTAGATCTCCGGCTCGCGCTTTCCCAGCAGGTTCAGGTTGGGTCCGTTCAGCACGAGGACCCGCGGGCGCTCCGCCAAGGCGGTGGTCCTCCGCAGCGCGTGGGCGTTTGAAAGGGACGCTAGCTTGGATTTCTCATACTGGAAGGGGTCGGCATCGCTCCTGGCGGGCTAGATCCGCCAGGAGAAGCCCGAAGAGCGTAG